>NZ_HG779589.1:0-18320 GCF_000582705.2 Microbacterium sp. C448 | reverse complement strand
GCGGCGCCCGCGGCCGGAGCCGCGCCGACGCCGCGCGTGGCGGGTACCGTCACGTCTGCTCCCGCGGCCCGAGCTACTCGCGCGGTCGCGTCGGAGCAGGCATCCAGCGCCGCATGAACGCTCACGCGAGGTAGTGCGCGACCGACGACGCGCCGCAGGTCTCTGACCGCGGCACGCACTGAATCCAGGCACGCACCGATCAGCTCCTCTTCGTTGTGCGCGGGAATTACGACCGCCATCGCTGTGGGTGCCGTCATGAGACGAGCCCGGTGGCACGAGCGACGGACGGGGTATCGCTTCGGACCAGAACGTCGAGGAAGAAGTCCTCTTCTTCGTGGCGCGCCAGCAGCCGCAGGCCGGGCAGGGCTCGGAGGGCCGCGTGTACGTCGTCGGCGGTGCCGGGATACGCGGCGACGCGGTGGCGCCAGTGACACGCGACCAGTACGCCATTGGGCGACAGGCCGGCGAGGGTTCGCCGCGCGGCATCGAGGAGGTCCCGGCGGCTCCAGTAGTAACCGATCTCGGACATCACGATCAGGTCGAACGCGCCCTCCGGCCACTCGGCGGGCAGGGTCGCGCGCTCGAAAGTGACATGTCCCGCGTCGCCCTGCCGCTTGAGGCGCTGGCGGGCGCGGGCTAGGGCTTCGTCGGATGCGTCGACCCCGAGTACGCGATCCGCACGCGTCGCCAGCTCAACAGTGAGCGCCCCGGTCGCGCAGCCGAGCTCGACGACGTCACGGAAGCGCGCCCGCGGCAGTACGGCCATCACGAGGGCCCGCTTGCGCTCTTCATACCACCGCGTGTCGAAACCCCACGGGTCATCGTGACGCGCGTAGAAGTCCTCGAAGAACGAAGGCGCGAGGCTTTCGGCTGCGTCGTCGCCCGCCGCAGGATCCACGAACACCTCCACGTCGCGGTCGAAGTGCGCGCGCATATGTGCGTGGATGAGGGCCTCGTCGCCGGGTGCGGGAGAGAGCGGACGCACCTGCGTCGCATGCGCGTTGACCGCCCGGCGTTTCGCCGCGTGCGCGTTCGAGTCGAGCGTCAGCACGGCCCAGGCCTCGATGTCGGTCTCGGCCGGGAGCGCCCAATGCCAGAACCAGATCGGGTACCCCAGAGTCCGATGCCCGATTTCGGCGGCGAGCTCCTCGGCGACTTCCCCGAGGATGCGGTGATCGCGGTGCCCATCACCGCTCCAGGGTGCGACGACCAGGGTGCGAAGCGGGTCTTCCGCCGTCTCCTCGAGGATTGCGGTGCGAACGCGTCGCGTCAGGTTCTTCCTGCGCTCCCTGAGCTGGCCGTCCGGCAGGCCGAGAAAGCTGAGGGCGCTGCTCGGCGCGAGCAGATCGATAGCCCGCGCGAGCTCGACGCGGCGCTCGCGCGCGAGCGCCTGCCGTGGCCACGTCGGGGAATCGGGGTGCGAAGCATCGCCGTCCGTTGCGACCACGACGACGGCACGGATGCCGCGGGCTGCGGCCGTCGCTATGAGCCCGCCCGCTCCCAGGGTTTCGTCGTCGGGGTGCGCGGCCAGCACGATCAGCACGTCGATGTCGAGGTCGACGTCCAGATCAAGCGGGCGAGCCGCTGCCCACAGACTCGCCTTCTGCCACTCGGACTCGGGTGTGCCCGGCTCCCGATGGTCGAACGCGACGCTCACGTCGTTCGCGGGGACGCGTCGGTCTGGGTCAGCGCCCGGCCGAGCCGGGCCAGATCCCGCTCGGCGTGATGTTGGCGCAGGTAGATGCGCAGGTCGCCGACTCGGCGGGCGTGCGCTTCGTCGGATGCGAGGGGTGCCGGCCCGAGAGCGCGGTCGGCGATCGTCAGCACGGCTTCGACGGCGTCGGCGACGATGGCTCGGACCCGTTCGCTGATCAGCCGTGCGGGCACGGGATCCATGCGATCTGCGAGCCGTGCGGCGTCGGCGAGAGCGAGACGCGCAGCCCAGAGGCGCGTGTCCGCGGTGCCGTAGTAGGTGTGTGCGAGCTGATCTGCGTCGGGGCGGGCGGCCGCGTGGGCGAGGGCGTCGACAAGGGGGAGTGCACCGCCCCACCAGCACGCGGCGACGCCCACGCCACCCCACCAGAAGCCCTCGCGCCGCAGGTACCAGCCGTCATCGCCGACCGGCAGGGCAACCGCACCGACGAACTCGACCGGGGTGCTTCTGATCTGCGCCAGTCCGCGAGAGACCCAGCTTTCGCGCTGCGGCTGAACGGCCGGGTCTCGCATCGCCACCACGAACAGGCGTCGCTGCGTCGGACCCGTCCATGCGGTCACGAGCGCGTGCGAAACGCAGTCGGCGAGCGAGCACCATGGCTTGACGCCGCTGAGCGTCCACGAGCCGTCCTCACTCTGGCGTGCCTCCAGGCGGACGCCGTCACCCTCCGCGGCGAAGACGCCCCAGGATGAATTCGCGTCGGCGCCCATCCGGACGAGGTCGGCCGTCGTCACGAGGCCCTGTGCCGACGCTTCCGCGAGGATCGCAAGCGCGTCCAGGTGCGGCTCGAGAATGCGCGCGCCCGCGACATCCGCTCGTGCCGCAGTCGCGAGTGCTTCCCAGCGTTCGCGCGTGCGGCCTCGTCCGGGGACGGGCACCGCGCTCCCGAGTTCGACGGCCCAGTCGAGCGTCGCATCGACGTGGGTGCCGAACGCCACGACCGATCGGAGGGTCGTCTCCGCCCTCAGCGCGGCCGTGCCCGGCTCGCCGTCTTCGAGCGGTACCGCGAGGTCGGCATCGGCGGCGACCAGGGGCCCGGTCATCTGGCGGGCGTGCGGTTCTCGGCGCTGACCATCCAGGCGAACTGCTCGAGGCTTTCGAGAACGGCGTGCAGGATGTCGGCGCTCGTGGGGTCTTCGTCGTCGACCGGGTCGTGCACCTCGCGCACGGTCGAGATCGTCGCCTCGAGGCGCTCGGTGATCAGGTCGATCGTTTCGGTGGTGTCGACTTCCCCGTGCGGGAACTCGGGCAGAGTCGTGGTGTCGGCCACCGTGTCGGAGCGGCCGTCGGGAACGGCGTGGAGCGCCCGCATCCGCTCGGCGACCGTGTCGCTGAACCCGCGCGCCGCCTCGATGATGTCGTCGAGCTGGCGGTGAGTGTCGCGGAAGTTGGATCCCACGACGTTCCAGTGCGCCTGCTTGCCCTGCAGTTGCAGTTCGAGCAGATCGACGAGCACTTTCTGCAGGTTCTCGCTGAGTTCCTTCGACGCTTGGAAGCCGCTCTCGGCGTTCTGCTCGTCGGTCAGCGCGGCTCCGGCGCCGCCCTTCGCGGGTCGGCGCTTTCCGCGGGTCGTGGCGGGCGTCTTGGTCGATGTGGTGGCCATGGGACTTCTCCTTTCGAGCGGCCGGAAGCCGCTGGTCCTTTCGAACGGATCCACGCTATGGCCGCTGCTCAGCCGGGTGGCGGGGGTTGCCGGGGAACCCCCGGGGTGCTATCGACGGCGATCAGTCAGAATGGCCGGATGGCGGACACGACGTTCGAGGAAGCGGCCGAAGCGCTGTACGGGCTCGCGCCGGCTGATTTCATCGCGGCACGGAAAACGCTCGCCGCCGCCGCGCCGGATCGCGAGACCGCAGCGCAGATCCGGGGCCTTCGCAAGCCCGCGACCTCGGTATGGGTCGTCAACCTGCTTTCTCGGCGCGCGGCGAACGAGGTCGGCAGGTTGTCCACCCTCGCGGCCGAGATGCGCGAGGCCCAGGAAGATCGCGACGCGGCCCGTCTGACCTCCCTCAATAAAGAGAGGCGGACGCTCGTGGCCGAACTCGTTCGCACCGCGACGACCCTGGCGAACGACGAGGGCATCGACCTCGGCGCCGGTATCGTCGCCGAGGTCGAGCGCACGCTGGGGGCCGCCGCGCGGGATGAGGCCGCGGCATCCGCCGTCCGGACCGGCCGACTACTGCGTCCGCTGGAAGCATCCGGCGTCGACCCTGTCGATCTGACGGACGCGGTCGCCGGCGAGGCGCCGGTCGCCGCGGAACCTGTGGCCGTCCGCGGGCGCGATGATCTCGCCGAGCGCCGTGCTCGCCGCGATGCCGAACGCGCTGCCGCCGTGGTCCGGCGCGAGGCGGCGGATGCCGAGCGTGAGTCGGCGCGCGCCGAGGCCCGCCTGGCGACCGCGCGAGAGCGCGAGGCGCTGTTGCGCGAGCGAGTCGATGCCCTCGAGAGCGAGATCGCGCGGATCCGTGCCGACGCCGATGCCGCAACGGCCGAACGAAACGATGCCGAGAGTGCGCGCGATGTCAGCGCCGAGCGCCTGCGCACGGCGAACCGGGCGGCGGCGCGACTCACGGGGCCCTCATAGTCCGGCGTCCTAGCGTGAAGCCATGAGTATGCCCACCGGCGAGCAACCCTTCACCGCGACTCTCGCCGAGATGAGGGCGATGCGAGACGAATTCCAGCGCTTCCTGCTGGAGTACCGCTTCGGTCTGCAGGAGGTCGAGACGAAGATCACGATCCTCCGCGACGAGTTTCAGCTGATGCACGACTACAACCCCATCGAGCACGTCTCGAGTCGGGTGAAGACGCCCGACAGCCTCGCTGAGAAGGTCGCGAGACGGGGCATCGAGCCCGACTTTCCGACCATCCGACAGCACATCACCGATATCGCCGGCATCCGTGTCACGTGCAGCTTCGTCGCGGACGCCTACCGCCTGTTCGACCTGTTGACGACGCAGGACGACATCACCGTTCGCGCCGTGAAGGACTACATCGCCGTCCCGAAGGACAACGGATACAAGAGCCTGCACGCGATCGTCGAGGTGCCGGTATTCCTCTCCAGTGGCCGCGTCGACGTGCCCGTCGAGGTGCAGTTCCGCACGATCGCGATGGATTTCTGGGCGAGCCTCGAGCACAAGATCTACTACAAGTACGACAAGCAGGTGCCCTCGCCGCTGCTCGATTCGTTGCGCGATGCCGCCGAGACGGCCGCCGAGCTGGACGAGCGGATGGAGCGCCTGCACAGGGAGGTCCACGGCAGGGAGGTCCACGGCAGGGAGGTTCACGGCCGGTATCCGCGTCCCGGCGAGACGCCCGTCGAGGTCTAGCGCCGTCCCACGATGGCCGCAGATCGCGGCATCCGCGCCACGAATAGATGCAGCGGATGTCTCGAACAGGCACCATCCTGTGCTCGGGCGTGCGCCGACAACCTCCGCCGTGAGACGGTAGCTCCGTGACATCAGAGAGCCCGCGTCGTGGGCCCGCCAGCCGCCACCGGCACGCGCTCACGCACCGGTGGGCCCCGTTCTTCGCGGCGGTCTTGGCCCTCGTGGGCGGCGGTGTCGCGGTGCTCGAGGCTCGCATCGTCGGCGACCTGCTCGAGCGGCCCGGACTCGAGGAGTTCTACCTCGATCCCGTGCCCGAGAGCTCGGGCGATCCGGGCGAGATCATGCGCCAGGAAGAGCTGATCGGTCTGCCCTTCGACACACGGGCGTGGCGGATCCTGTACCGCTCGACCGACCTGAACGGCGAACCCCTGATCGTCTCGGGCATCGTCGTCGCGCCCCTCGGGCCCCCGCCGGCCGGGGGCCGAACCGTGCTGTCGTGGGGTCACCCGACGACCGGCTCGGCCCGCGACTGCGCACCGTCGATGGCGGCCGACCCCTTTCTCGACATCGAGGGGCTGCGCTTGATGCTCGATCGCGGCTTTGTCGTCGTCGCGACGGACTATGCGGGCATGGGCTATCCCGGCCCGGACTCGTATCTGGTGGGCGCGACCGAGGGCAACAACGTGCTCGACGCCGTCCGAGCCGCGCAGTCGATCCCCGCGGGTGATGCGGGTGCGTCCGTCGTCCTCTGGGGTCACTCGCAGGGTGGCCAGGCCGTGCTGTTCGCCGCCGAGCGCGCCGCGGACTACGCGCCCGAGCTGGACGTGCGGGCGGTCGCGGTCGCCGCACCCGCGGCGGACCTGACGGCACTGCTCGATGCGGACATCGACGACATCTCGGGCGTGACGATCGGCTCGTATGCCTTCACGGCGTACGCCGGTGTCTACGGCGACTCGGTCGCGGGAGCGCAGCTGTCCGACATCCTGACGCCGGCGGCCGTCGCGGCCGCACCCGAGATGAACGACCTGTGCCTGCTGACGCACACGAAAGAACTGCACGCGATCGGACAGCCGCTCGTCGGGAATTTCGTGCTGAGCGACCCCACCACCACCCCACCGTGGGACGACCTGCTCGCCCAGAATTCTGCCGGCAGCGTCGCCTTCGACGCGCCGCTGTACATCGCGCAGGGACTGAAAGACACGCTCATCCATCCGCAGGACACCCGCGATTTCGCGAAGCACGAGGCGTCCCTCGGCATCGACGTAACGCTCGCGGAGGTTCCGAATGCGACGCACGCGACGATCGCGTACTTCACGCTGCCAGGGCTGATGGCGTGGCTGGATGCGCACGTGGGTCTGTGAGGATGGACCCATGGCCGCCACACCCCCGAAAAGCGACACGTACCGACCCGCGTTCATCCCGAGCCTGATCGCCGCCGCGGCGCTGCTCTCGGGAATCCCGCTGCTCGAGGCCGACTGGTACCTGCTGATCCGCTTCATCGTCGCGATCATGGCGCTGATCGTCGCCTGGTATGCGCTCCAGGGTGCGCAGTGGTGGTGGACCCTCGTGTTCTTCGCGGTCGCGATCGTCTGGAACCCGGTCTTTCCCGTGCCGACCGAGGGACCCTGGTGGATCGTGGCGCACCTGGGCGTTGCGGCGCTGTTCGCCGTCGCGGGAGCCGCGGTGCGTGTGCCGCGCGAGACCCCGCCCGCGCGGAAGCGCTGACGGACGGATGCCCGCGGCGCGTTTAGACGGATGCCGCGTGGCCCAGTGCTTCGCCGTGTGACGAGCGGGGAGCGTCGCCGAATACACGCGGATAAGGTGTCGGGGTGAGTATCAATCCGCCGTACCGCGCCGACATCGTTGGCTCCTTCCTGCGTCCCGAAGCGCTCAAGCGCGCGCGTGCCGCCCACTCCGCCGGTGAGATCGACGCGGATGCGCTGCGCGCCGTCGAGGACGCAGAGATCGCCGATCTTGTGCGCAAGGAGGCCGACAACGGCCTGCGCGTCGCGACGGATGGCGAGTTCCGCCGATCGTGGTGGCACTTCGACTTCTTCGGAATGCTCGACGGCGTCGACGTCATCGAGCTCGACCACGGCATCCAGTTCCAGGGTGTGCAGACGCGACCGCGCGGTCTGCACCTGAGCGGTCCGGTCGGTTTCTCCGACACGCATCCGTTCCTCGAGCACTACCGTTCGCTCCAGGTGCTCACGGCCGGCACGGGCGCGCTTCCGAAGGCGACGATCCCGGCGCCCACCGTGCTCGACTTCCGGCTCGAACCCGACCGCATCGACCCGAATGTGTACTCCGGCCGCGACGACATCGTTGATGACCTCGTTCAGGCATACCGCGATGCCGTGACGGCGTTCTACGACGCCGGGTGCCGCTACCTGCAGTTCGACGACACCGCGTGGGCATACCTCTGTTCGGACGAGGAGCTCACGAAGGCACGGGATCGTGGCATCCGAACGGACGGGCTCGCCGAGCGGTACGCGAGCCTGCTGAACCGTGTTCTCGAGGCCAAGCCCGACGACATGGTCATCACGACACATGTCTGTCGCGGCAACTTCCGCTCGACCTGGATCTCGTCCGGCGGCTACGAACCCGTCGCCGAACAGCTCCTCGGCGAGGTCGCCTACGACGGGTTCTTCCTGGAGTACGACAGCGAACGCGCCGGCGGCTTCGAGCCCCTGCGCTTCCTGCCCGAGGGCGACCAGACGGTCGTTCTCGGCCTCATCACCTCGAAGACGGGTGAGTTGGAAGACGTCGACGCGATCAAGAACCGGATCGACGAGGCATCTGTCTTCGCCCCGCTCGAACAGCTCGCCCTGAGCCCGCAGTGCGGATTCGCCTCGACCGAAGAGGGCAACGTGCTGACCGAGGACGAGCAGTGGGCGAAGATCCGCGAGGTCGTGGCCATCGCGGACGACGTCTGGCGCTGACCCTCTGCCGCAGCTGCGGCACACCCGCACGAGCGCGCAGACGATAGCGTGAGGCCGTGCAGCTCAGCGATCTCGACTTCGTGGTCATCGCGGCGATCGCGGTCATCGCTCCGCTGATCGTGCGCGGGCTCTCGAGTCGCCTGCGCATCCCGATCGTGGTGTTCGAACTCGTGCTGGGGATCATCGCGGGCCCGAGCGTGCTCGGCTGGATCCAGGAGGGGCCGATCTCCGAGCGCCTCGCGGACTTCGGCCTCGCGCTGTTGTTCTTCATGGCCGGCAACGAGATCGACTTCCGCGTGCTCCGCGGCCGGAACGGTGCTCGCGCTGTCGGCGGCTGGCTGATCGGGCTGATCGCCGGCGTCGCGGTGGGCCTCGTGATCGCGCCGGGCGAGGCGGCGGTCGTGATCGGCATCGCCCTGTGCTCGACCGCGCTGGGGATGCTGCTGCCGATCCTGCGCGATGCGGGGATGCTTCCGACGCCGTTCGGGCGCGCGGTCATGGGTATCGGCGCGGTGGGGGAGTTCGGTCCTCTCGTGGCGATCTCGCTGTTTCTCGGCGGACGCGATTTCGGCGTCGCGTCGATCGTGCTCTTCTTGTTCGTGGTGATCGCTGCGACATCCGTATTTCTCGCGTCACGGATGCCCCACGGGCGCCTGCACCGCATCGTGACCGCGACTCTGCACACCTCCGGGCAGTTCGCGATACGGATGATCGTGCTCATCCTCGCGTTGCTGGTTGCGCTGAGTCTGCTGCTCGACCTCGACATGCTGCTCGGGGCGTTCGTCGCCGGTGTGGTCTGGCAGCTGATCATGCGCAACGCCCCCGCCGATGATCGCGCGCAGGTCGAGTCGAAGGTCGAGGCCGTCGCCTTCGGCCTGCTCGTCCCGGTCTTCTTCATCTACACGGGCGTCACCTTCGACCTCGACGCACTGCTCGCGGATGGCGCGACTGTCGTGCTCATCCCCGTCTTCCTGGTGTTGTTGCTCGTCATCCGCGGCCTGCCCTCGATGATCTCTGCCCCCTCCGGGTCGACACCGCGTGACCGAATGGCGCTGGCCTTCCTCGGCGCGACGGGACTGCCCGTCATCGTCGCCGTCACGAGTATCGGGATGTCGGAAGAACTGCTCTCACCGGGGTTGTCCGCGGCGCTCGTGGGCGCCGGGATGCTCTCCGTGCTGCTGTATCCGCTCATCGGAACCATGCTGCGCGGCGCGAGGGTCGTCGACCGGGACGTGATCGATGAGGATGTCGGCTGAGATCGACCCAGGCATCCGCCTAACATGAGCGAGTGGACTTCTCCCTGGACCTGACGCCCGACCTGATCGCCGTCTTCCTGACCCTGTTCGTGCTCGAGATCGTTCTCGGCGTCGACAACGTCATCTTCATCTCGATCCTCGCCTCGAAGCTGCCGGTCGAGCAGCAGGCCAAGGCGCGCAACCTCGGCCTGACGCTCGCAATGGTGATCCGCGTCGTTCTGGTGTTCTTCGCCGGCTGGATCATCACGCTGAAGGACGATGTTGTCGTCTTGTTCGGCATGGGGTTCTCGGTGAAGGACTTCATCCTCATCGCCGGTGGTCTGTTCTTGGTCTACAAGGCTGTCACCGAGATTCACCACAAGCTCGAGGGTGCCGAAGAGGAACACGGGGGCGTCGGGCCGAAGACCATCACGTTCGCCTCGGTGCTGACGCAGATCCTGCTGCTCGACATCGTCTTCTCGCTCGACTCGGTCATCACGGCGGTCGGCATGACCGAGAACCTGCTCGTGATCATCACGGTCGTCGTGCTGTCGTTCGGCATCATGCTGTTCGCCGCACGCTTTATCTTCACGTTCGTCAACAAGCACCCGACGGTGAAGATGCTCGCACTGTCGTTCCTCTTGCTGATCGGTGTATTCCTGATCGCCGAGGGCTACGGTGTCTCGATCGACAAGGCCCTGATCTACGCGCCGATGGCGTTCGCGATCCTCGTCGAGGCGCTCAACCTCACGTACTCGTCGCGCAAGGCCAAGCGTGAGCAGAAGCGGCTCCAGGCCGTGCAGCTGCGCCCGCGCTACACCGACATCGACGAGTCCGTCGCCGTCGCCGCCGCAACCGCGAGGGGCCCGGAGGCTGGAGCCGTCGGGCTCTCGCGCAAGCCGGTCGCGGGTCACGTGCTGCCGGACGACGGCCACGAGGATCGCGCCGGCCTCGGCTGAGCGGCTGTGAGGGCCCATCGGGCCCGAGATTCCTTTCAGATGTACGCCCGGGCGCGGGAGAACCGCGCACAATAGCGAAGTGGTGGATGACGCGGCGACTCTCCTGAATGCTGCCCGCGCTCGCCTGGCGGCGGCCGACGCGCCGCGCGAGCGGCTGGGCGAGATCGTGCGCCCGCGGGTCCTCGCGGGGCTCCGCGCGCCGAAGATCGTGCCCCGGGGCGACGCCTGGCGGCTCGGTGTCTTGCTGGTCGGCGAGAGCGCCGTGTACGCGGCCGGAAACGTGGTGCGCGCCGGCGACCCCGGCCGCCGAGGGTTCGCTTCGGATGCGGCGCGCGCCCGCGCCGAAGTGGCGGCTGCCGCGACGCGCGGGGGCTTCAGTGACGGCGAAACCGTTCACCTGGACTGGAAGGCGCTCGACCTGGTCGCGTTGGGGCGAGGCGAACGGACAGGACCCCTAGCCCTCGTGGACGGAACCCCCAGCATCCGCTGGAGCCCGGCCGCAGGACACGTGCCGCTGGCGGGTTATCTCGAGGAACGCATAGCGCTGCTGCTGCAGCCGCCCCAGGGGGCGTGACCCGGGTCATCCGGATCGGAATCCGCCGTTAGGCTCATCGCATGGGCCGCTTCATTTACGACACGCTGAACAACTCGATCGACATCGAGGACCGCACCCTCGCCCACCTGCGGATCGTGATCATGAACAAGCTGCGCCGCTCCGAGTCGTTCATGTTCACCGTCGACCTCGACAGCGAGGGCATCTCGCGGCGGAGCTTCTGGATGCATCCGTCCGTACCCCTGCAGTTCGCCTTCCACGGCAGCCGTGAGCCGCGACTGAACCGGCTGTGGATCGAATCCCTCATGGTGTCGGCCAGCAGTCCCAACGGTCTGTTCGTCGTATCGGAGCCGCAAGAAGAGATGCCGTTCGACTCCTGACGGGCGACGGGGAAGAACGGGCGGATCAGTCCCCGGCGTCCACCTTGGCCGCGTCAACTTTGGCTTTCGCCTTGCGCTGCACCGAGCCCACCGTCGCGTTGTCGACATCGATGTCCTTCGCGACGATCGCATCGACCTCGATCGTCGTTTCGTCCTCCGAGGGGTCCACGTCGAAGTGTTCGGCGACGAGCATGATGCCGCCCGACGAGTTGGCTGACTGGGCGAGCTCTTCCATCCACTCGCGGCTCAGCACCGCGGGCTCGGGGTCATCGAAGACGAAACGCAGCGGGATCGACGGGCTCAGCCACACCGTGCTTCGACCACGCGGCTGGTCGTCGGGGTGACGCCAGGTGAGGGTGAAGCTCTCGCCGCGACGGAGTTTCGTCGCGATGACGACCTTCAAGTGCGCCAGCGCACGGTCCTCGATGTCGATGGCGGAAGCGTCCCCGCCGTAGTAAATAGTGCCCACACGATCAGACTAATCGCACACGGCGTGCATACCGACGGGTTTCTCAGTACGCGTCTCTCGCTGCGAAGTCAATCGGGTTCCGCTGACGCATCCGATGCCGCACTGTAGGAGCTGGACAAGTCAGCAGTGCGAGACAAGTCAGGGGTGCGGAATGACCGGCAAGAAACCGATGAGCGCGAACCGATCTCCGACGAGCCTGCCCCACGAATACTTCGACGGGGGCATGGAGTACGAGATCGTCGAGGGCGAGCTGTTACCGCGCGGCCCCCATTCCCGCGCATGGGACGCGGCGACCGAGCTGAGCTGACTATCCGTGGCTCGATGACATAGGGCACCCGCCCGCGATGTGCAAGCCACAGCGGCGGTCCATGTCGGTAGGTAGTCTTTGGCAGTGCAAACATGGCCTGGCTCGACTTACCCACTCGGTGCGACATACGACGGGAATGGCACGAATTTCGCGTTGTTCAGTGAGGCGGCCGAGCGCGTAGAGCTGTGCCTCTTTACGGAGCGTGGCAAAGAGACGCGCGTCGAGGTGACGGAGGTCGACGCCTTCGTCTGGCATGTGTACCTCCCGCAGGTCGGGCCCGGGCAGCGCTACGGATACCGCGTCCATGGCCCCTACGACCCACCCAACGGTCAGCGGTTCAACGCGAACAAGCTGCTGTTGGACCCCTACGCGAAGGCCGTTGCCGGTGAGATCGACTGGGGGCAAGCGGTCTTCAGCTACAACTTCGGCGATCCCGACTCCCGCAACGACGAGGATTCCGCGAAGCACATGATGATGGGCGTCGTCGTCAACCCGTTCTTCGACTGGTCGGGCGATGTGCACCCCAAGACGCCGTACGCGGCCTCGGTCATCTACGAGGCGCACGTGAAGGGGCTGACCCAGCTGCACCCCGGCATTCCGGACGAGATCCGGGGCACCTACAGTGCCATTGCCCATCCGGCGATGATCGAGCATCTGCACAAGCTCGGGATCACGGCGATCGAACTCATGCCGGTGCACCAGTTCGTCAACGACAGCACCCTGCAAGACAAGGGGCTCTCGAACTACTGGGGCTACAACACGATCGCCTTCTTTGCACCACACAACGCCTACGCCTCGAGCAGTGCGCACGGTGACCAGGTGCAGGAATTCAAGGGGATGGTCCGTGCGCTCCACGCGGCGGGCATCGAGGTCATCCTCGACGTCGTCTACAACCACACGGCTGAGGGCAACCACCTCGGCCCGTCGCTCTCGATGCGCGGAATCGACAACGCGGCCTACTACCGGCTCGAGGACGACGACAAGCGCTACTACACCGACTACACCGGCACCGGCAACAGCCTGAACGTCGGCAATCCCCATGCCCTGCAGCTGATCATGGACTCGCTGCGGTACTGGGTGCTCGAGATGCACGTCGACGGATTCCGCTTCGACCTCGCCTCCACGCTGGCGCGGGAGTTCTACGACGTCGACCGACTGTCGACGTTCTTCGAACTCGTGCAGCAGGACCCGGTGGTTTCGCAGGTGAAGCTGATCGCCGAGCCGTGGGACATCGGGCCCGGGGGCTACCAGGTCGGCAACTTCCCGCCGCAGTGGACGGAGTGGAACGGCAAGTACCGGGATACGGTGCGCGACTTCTGGCGCGGTGAGTCGCAGGCGTTGGGTGAGTTCGCATCGCGCCTCACCGGGTCCGCCGATCTGTACGAGCACTCCGGGCGACGACCCGTCGCATCCATCAACTTCATCACCGCCCACGACGGCTTCACGCTCCGTGATCTCGTGAGCTATAACGACAAGCACAACGACGCCAACGGCGAGGACAACAACGACGGGGAGTCGCACAACCGCTCCTACAATCTCGGGGTCGAGGGGCCGACCGACGACCCGGAGGTGCTCACCATGCGCGCCCGGCAGCAGCGGAACCTCATCGCGACGCTCATGCTCTCGCAGGGCGTGCCCATGCTTCTGCACGGCGACGAGCTCGGCCGCACGCAGTTGGGCAACAACAACGGGTACGCCCAGGACAACGAGCTGACCTGGGTGAACTGGGACGCCGCCGACCATCCGCTGATCGAGTTCACCTCGGCGCTCGTGCGTTTGCGCGCCGAGCACCCCACCTTCCGCAGGCGCCGGTTCTTCAACGGCAGGCCGGTCCGGCGGGCAAAGGACGAGGGGCTTCCCGACATCGTCTGGCTGCGCCCCGACGGCACCGAGATGCAGCCCGAGGACTGGGATTCGGGATTCGGCCGCTGCATCGGCGTGTTCCTCAACGGCAACGGCATCCGCGAGCGCGATCGCCGGGGTGAGCCGATCGTCGACAAGCACTTCATCATTCTCTTCAACGCCGGCGAGGAGCACGTGGAGTTCTACCTGCCCGACGCCGACGCATCGCCGACCTGGGACGTGATCGTCGACACCGCCGGGGATCTCGCCGACTCTCGACCGATCAAGCCGGGCGAGCACGTCGACATGCGGGCCCGCTCGCTCATCGTCATGCGCGAGCACACCGTGGGGGAGGTCGAGGCGGACCATTCCGTGGCGGCTTCACTGGCGGCGCTCGCGGCCACGACCGGTGTGATCGATCAGATTCCGAGTTCGCCGCCGAAGCCCGAGAACAAGGGCTGAAAGGACGATCGTGTCCACTCCCCGTCCCGTATCCACGTACCGCCTGCAGATCCGGCAGGCTTTCGACCTGGATGCCGCGGCATCCGTCTCGGGATATCTCCGTGACCTGGGCGTCGACTGGGCCTACCTGTCGCCGCTGCTCAAGGCCACCGAAGGGTCGGATCACGGCTACGACGTCGTCGACCCCAGCCTTGTAGACCCGGCGCGCGGGGGAGCCGAGGGACTCGACCGGTTCGCCGCATCCGCTCGCGATGCGGGCCTCGGCATCTTGGTCGACACGGTGCCGAACCATATGGGCGTCGCGGTTCCGACGCAGAACCCGTGGTGGTGGGACCTCCTGACCTACGGGCGCGACTCGCGGTACGCCGAGGCGTTCGACGTGGACTGGGAGTTCGGCGGGGGCCGTGTTCGTGTTCCGGTGCTGGGCGGCGATCTCGACGACATCATCGGTGCGGGCGACATCCGCATCGACCCGGAGGCGACGGAGGCGGCCCCGCACGGCACGCTGCACTACTTCGACAACGTCTTCCCGCTCGCTCCCGACTCGGTGCAGGGCGACGAATGCGAGACGCTCGGCGACCCCGTCTCACCTGATACGACAGCGGTCGTGCGCGCGATCGTCGATCGCCAGCACTACGAACTCATGTTCTGGCGACGCGAGGCAGCCGAGCTGAACTACCGCCGCTTCTTCGCGGTGACGACCCTGGCGGGCGTCCGCGTCGAGGTGCCGTGGGTCTTCGACGAGGCGCACGCCGAGATCCTCCGCTGGGTGAGGGACGGCCTCGTGGACGGCATCCGCGTCGATCACCCGGATGGGCTGCTCGATCCCGGTGCCTACCTCGACCGGCTGGCGGAGGCGACCGGGGGCGTCTACCTGCTGGTGGAGAAGATCCTCGAGCACGGCGAGACGCTCCCCAGCTGGTGGCGGACGGACGGCACGACCGGGTACGACGCGCTCGCCGTGATCGACCGGGTGCTGATCGATCCCGCTGGCGAAGCGGCGCTGGATGCGATCGATGCCGCGGTCCGCACCGAGGACGGCCTCGATCCGCAGGCATCGTGGAGCGACCTCATCCACGACACCAAGCGAACGATCGCCGAGACGATTCAGGGTGCCGAGGTCGCGCGCCTGGTGCGACTGCTCGACGAACCCGTCACGGGGGCGGCCGACGCGATCGCCGAGTTGCTCGCCTGCTTCCCTGTCTACCGCTCGTACCTTCCCGCCGGCCGCGACGAGTTCGACGCCGCAGCGGAGGAGGCCATGCGCCGGCGTCCCGACCTCGCCGGCGCCTTCGACCGGGTGCTGCCTCAGCTGGCGGATGCCTCGCTCGAGGTCGCCCGCCGGTTCCAGCAGACGACCGGGCCCGTCATGGCGAAGGGCGTGGAGGACACCGCGTTCTATCGCGCCTCGCGCCTCGGTACCCTGACCGAGGTCGGCGCCGACCCGTCCGAGTTCGCGCTCGACGTGGCCGGGTTCCATGCCGCCCAGGTCGTGCGCGAGGCATCCTGGCCGCACGCCATGACGACACTCTCGACGCACGATACGAAGCGTGGCGAGGACGTTCGTGCGCGCCTGTCGGTGCTGTCGGAGCTGCCCGCACGGTGGCTCGAAGCGCTCACGGCTCTCCGTGCCATCGCCTCCACGGGACACGGCGGCTTCGACAACTTGCTCTGGCAGGCCATCGTCGGTGCCTGGCCCGCTTCGCGTGAGCGCCTGCACGCCTACGCCGAGAAGGCGGCCCGCGAGGCGTCCGAGTCGACCGGCTGGTGGGATCAGGACGAGGCCTTCGAGGCCCGGATGCACGCGCTGGTGGACGCCGCGTTCGACAACGCCGAGGCATCCGCGATCCTCGAGACGCTCGTCGCCGAGATCGCGCCCTACGGGTGGTCGAACTCGCTCTCGGCGAAGCTGCTGCAGCTGACCGCGCCCGGTGTGCCGGACGTCTACCAGGGGTCGGAGTTGTGGGAGACGAGCCTCGTCGACCCCGACAACCGGCGTGCTGTGGACTTCGGTGCGCGCGCTGAGATGCTCGCCGGAATCGACGCAGGATTCGAGGCGGGCGAGTTGCCGGCCGTGGATGCCTCGGGCGCCGCGAAACTGCTCGTGACCTCCCGTGCGCTCCGCACGCGCCGCTACCGCGCCGAGCTCTTCACGCGGTACACGCCCCTGACGTTCGTCGGGTCTGCCGCTCAGCATGCGATCGGGTTCGATCGCGGCGGTGTCCAGACCGTCGCGACCCGGCTGCCGGTGGGGCTGGATGCTCTCGGCGGGTGGCAGGACACGGTCCTGTTGCGTCCCACTGTGCCCGCGATCGACCTCTTGACCGGGCGCCGCTACGAGGCTGGCGAAGTTTCGCTGGCCGAGCTGCTGTCGACCTATCCCGTGGCGCTCCTCGCCAACGAATAGCGCCAACGGTCGCGACTCGCCGCGAGGTCCCTGGCCAATACGGCGAGTCGCGACCGCACCCCGCACGGTCGCCCCCGAAACGTGGGCGAAACGTTGATCTGATTCCATTTCTGTCAGTCGATAGAAATGGGGTCCGATCGTGGCGAGCGGCAACACCGGGTGGGACAACACCGGCCTCGACAACATGGGCCGAAGCGTTGCGCTCGGCAGTGTGGAGCAGGCGCGAGCGGATGCGCGGGCCCGGGCGACGCAGTCGAAGTGGATGCCGTTCGTGCCCGCGAGTACGACCCCCACGCCTCCCGAGGGGATCGACCGGGCGGCGCTGCTGTGGTCCGAGACCGTTGCCCCCGGTGGCTACACGCACCTGCGGGTGGCGCGGGGCACCCGCATCCGTCTCGAGGACCCCGAGGGGGATGCCTCGGCGAGCGTCGTGATCTTCAATGCCCTGAACGCGGGTGAGCGGCTGAACGTTGCCGATACGCAGAAGATCCCGTGGCAGGCATACCTCGGCGCGGAGCATCCGCTGCTCTCGGGTGACGGGCGAGTGCTCGCGACGATCCTCGAAGACACATCCGGTCACCATGACGCGTTCTGCGGGGCGTCGGGTGACGCGTGGAACGTGCACAAGTACGGCGACGCGTCTCCCGAGGGGCCGACCCCCTCCGGTCATGCCCTGCTGCGCATGGCGGGAACGAAGCACGGCCTCGAGCGGCGCGACATCCCACCGGCCGTGTCGTTCTTCCAGGGCGTGCACGTGCTCGAGGACGGCGCGCTCGACTGGCGGGGGTCCGCCGGCGCGGGCACGCATGTCGATCTGCTGGCCGAACTGCCGCTGATCGTGCTGATCGCGAATGCGCCGCACCCGCGCGATCCGCGGCCCGATTACATCGCCTCGCCGCTGCGCGTGCACGCCTGGGCAGAACGGGCGAGCCAGACCGGTGACGCGCACGTCGATGCCACGCCCGAGCGCCAGCGCGCGTACGCCAACTCCATCGCCTACGCCGGCCTCGCCGGGCTGTGAAGGGAAGCACCCATGGTTGACACGACCGTTCAGACGACCGTCCCGCCCCGCCCCGTCTATGCCGAGAGCAGCCCTCTCGACTGGTCGGAGGCATTCGTGCCCGGTGAGAACGTCGTCGACGATGTCATCGCACCCCGGGCATCCTGGTCCGCGATCGTCCGCGCCGGTCAGGTCTTCACGCTCGTGGATGTCGGGGGCAACCAGTCGGGCGACTGCCTGATCTTCGCGCTCGATGACACATCCGAGCGGTACAGCGTGCCCGACACCCTCGCATGGCAGGGCAATGCGTACGTCGATGTGGGCACGGTGCTGCGCTCGAACCTCGGCGAGCCGCTCATGACGGTCGTCGGCAACGAGATCGACCGGCAGGACACGATCGGCGGAGCCTGCAGCAAAGAGTCGAACACGCTCCGCTACGGCCATCACACCGCGTACCAGCATGCGTGCCGCGAGAACTTCCTGTTCGAGGGTGAGAGGTGGGGGCTCAGTGCGCGCGACCTGGTGTCGAACCTGAACTGGTTCATGAACGTCCCGGTCGAACAGGACGGAGCGCTCGGGATCGTCGATGGGATGTCCGCTCCCGGCCGCCGGGTCGCCTGCCGGGCCGAGAAGGACGTCATCGTCGTCATCTCGAATTGCCCGCAGATGAACAACCCCTGCAACGACTTCAATGTCACGCCGCTCCGCGCCATCGTTACCCAGC
>NZ_HG779588.1:0-5642 GCF_000582705.2 Microbacterium sp. C448 | reverse complement strand
GCGGGTCACTTCGGCAGGCTCAGTGACCGGTGCGAGCTCAGTGACCGAGACAGGCTCGGTCACTCCGACAGCCTCAGCGACCGCGGCGGACCCCCTGACCGGGGCAGGCTCCGCGACCGAGACGGGCCCCCGGGCCGATTCCGTACCCACAGGTTCGATGGCCGAGTACGACCTCGAGCCGTCCGCAGAGCCGATCGCTCCCGTCGATCCGCCCATCGCCGAACCTCAGGTTGACGACGCCGAGCCGTCGCGTACCTCGCTGACGGGGCCGATCGTGATCGATCTGCCGGAACTGCCCGAGGTTGGCATCGCCGATCGACTGGGTCTCGGCGAACGCGACGAAGACGACACCGTGGGATCGACCTCGTGAGGGTTCAGCTGATCCTGGCCGAAGCGTTCTCGGGCCTTCGCCGGAACGCCTCGATGGTCATCTCGGTCGTTCTCGTCACATTCGTGTCGCTGACGTTCGTCGGCGCCGCGATCCTGATGCAGATGCAGATCGGCACGATGAAGGACTTCTGGGCCGAACGGGCCCAGGTCGCGGTGTACATGTGCACGTCGATCTCGACCGGCGCGACCTGTGCTGACGGCGAGGCGACGCAGGAGCAGGTCGACGCGGTCAGCGAAGCCCTGGTATCACCCGCGCTGCAGCCCCTGATTCGCGAGACGCGCTTCGAGAACCGGGATGAGGCATATCAGGCGACGATCGAGCAGCTGGGTCAGGAATACGCCGACGTCATCACCCCCGATCAGGTCAACCAGACGTTCTACGTGAACCTCGTTGATCAGTCCCAGTCCGACGTCATCGTCGAGGCGTTCAGCGGGATGCAGGGGGTCGAGCAGGTACAAGACCAGCTGCAGTACCTCGAGCCGCTTTTCCAGGCGCTGACCGTCGCGACCTATATCGCCGTCGGGATTGCCGGGCTCATGCTCGTTGCGGCGGTGCTGCTGATCGCGACGACGATTCGCCTGTCGGCCTACGCTCGACGGCGAGAGCTCGGCATCATGCGTCTGGTGGGAGCATCCAACCGCTTCATCCAAACCCCCTTCATTCTGGAGGGTGTGCTCGCGGCACTTCTCGGTTCGGGGCTGGCGAGCGTCGCGATCTGGGCGGGCATCACATTCGGTGTGGACGGATACTTGCGCGAGCGTGTGACGTTCATCACCACGTGGGTCGGGGCCGGCGAACTGTGGGTTGTGATTCCCGTGATCATCGCCCTGGGCGTGGTGCTTGCGGCGCTGTCGGCGGGCTTCGCCATCCGTCGCTGGCTGCGCGCGTAGGCGCTCGGAGTTTCGTCCCTGATAGACTGATCGGCTGCCGCCCGGGCGGCACAGCAACGTCGGTTCAGCAACGTCAGCGGGGAACATCATGGTCAAGGAACGCGGGGAGAAGGTCGTCGCGACCAATCGTCGCGCGCGCCATGAGTACTCGATCGAGAAGACGTACGAGGCCGGGCTCGTGCTCACGGGCACCGAGGTCAAGTCGCTGCGGATGGGTCGCGCCAACCTCTCGGACGGTTACGCCTACATCGACGGCAACGAGGCCTGGCTGGATGCCGTGCACATCCCCGAGTATTCGCAGGGGCACTGGACGAACCACGCCACCAAACGCGTTCGCAAGCTGCTGTTGCACCGCGACGAGATCGTCAAGCTCTCGCACGCCGTCTCGGCCGGCGGTTACACGCTGGTTCCGCTGAAGCTGTACTTCTCGGACGGGCGTGCCAAGGTCGAGATCGCCGTCGCGAAGGGTAAGCGCGAGTTCGACAAGCGCCAGACCCTGCGCGAGCGTCAGGACAAGCGCGAGGCCGAGCGCGCCATGCGCACGAAGAACCGCCTCGGCGACTGAGGGTTTCTCTCACCGGATGACGGGCTGCGCCTCGGCGTCGACGTCGGTGCGGTCGGTGAAGGCCTGCTTGGGCACGAAGGCCAGCAGGATCGCCGCAGCGAGGGCCGTCGCGCCGCAGACCACCCAGACGGTGATGTAGCCCGCGAATGACCCGGCCGTGCTGTCGACCGCCGCGCCCGTGGCGCCCTGAATGAGCGCGATTCCGAAGACGCAGGATGCGATCGCCCCACCGACGGTCTTGACCGAGTTGGTCAGGCCGGTCGCGACGCCCGTCTGGGTGCGAGGGGCAGCGGATGCGGCGGCCGCGGGGAGAGCTGCGACCAACGCGCCCGACCCGAAGCCAACGATGACCATGTTGGTCAGCACCTGCACGTAGGTGTCGTGGAATGGCAGGAACATGAGGAATCCGATGCCCACCAGGACGGACGCCCCCATCAGCGTGATGCGGGGCGTGATCCTGCGCGCCACGGGTGCGAAGAGCAGGGCGCCCACGATCATGCCGATCAGGTACACCCCGATCAGCAGAGATGTCGCGAATCCGGCCGTCCCGAGCCCGTAACCGTAGACGTCGGGATCGGTGCGCGCGAAGGTCGACAGTGGCGCCTGAGCTCCGAGCACGCTCACGCCGAACAGTCCGGCGGTCAGGAACACGGGACCGAGCGCGGGTGAACGGAACATGCGCACGTCGATCAGCGGGTCGTCGTGGCGCAGCTCCCACATCGCGAAGGGGATGACGAGCAGGATGCCGAGGACCACGAGCGTCCACGACAGCACATCCGCCACGCCGTTCAGCCGTAGGAAGCTGAGCCCGCCGGTGAAGGCGATGAGCGCGAACGAGATCAGCACGAGGCCGACCGTGTCGAACCGTCCGCCGACGGGCTCGGGCGACTCCTTGACGCCGAACAGGATGACGAAGAAGCAGAGTACGACGGCCACCGCGGGGATGAGCAGCACCACGGTGAGAGGAAGCGTGTCGATCAGCGCGCCACCGACGAGTGCCCCCGAGATCGCGCCCGCTTGGAGCGCCGCCACGAGCAGGCCCGCGGCCCGCGCGGTCAGCGAGGCTCGCCCCGGCATCGACCGCGAGCGCGACCAGATCAGGGCGATCTGCAGCGGAAGCCACACGACGTAGAAACCCTGCAGCGCCCAGGCCGCGAGGAAGATCGCGAACGAGTCGGTGAAGGGTAGGACGAGGGATGCCGCGGCCGTCACGGCGGTCGACACCAGAAGCATCCGCTTGTGTCCGACCATGTCGCCGAGCTTTGCCATCGCCGGCACGACCAGCGCCGAGAGCATGAGCTGCGACCCCTCGAGCCAGTTGACGTCGGCGTCGTTGATGTCGAGGTTGCGTGCGATGTCGGTGAGCATCGGGGTGTAGTACCCCTGCAGGATGCCGCTCGTGAACTCCACGAACGCGAGAAATCCGACCACGCTGGCGAGGGCGCCCAGGGCTCCGGCACGAGGGTTCATCGGTGCTCTCTCTGTTCGGGTGCGATCACTGTAGCCGCTGCAGAAGCGTGCGGTGGAACAGTTCACCGCGCTCCAGCTCGGCGATCTCGACCCGCTCATCGACGCCATGGATCGATGCGCGTTGAGTGGATGACATCGCCAGCGGCGCGAAGCGGTAGACGGCGGGGGCGAAGCGATGGAAGTGGCGCGAGTCGGTGGCGGCCATCATCACGTAGGGCACGGTGCGAGCCGCGGGGTGCGAAGCGGCGACCGCCTCGGTGATGAGGGCGAACTGCGCATTGTCGGTGGGGGACTCGGGCGAGGGTTCGCTGCCCTCGACGACTTCGACCGTGACGAGCGGGTCGTGGATGCGGCGGCGAACGCGGCGCACGGTCGCGGCGACGGTGGAGCCGAGCGCGATGCGCAGGTTGAGGGTGACGGATGCCTGTGAGGGCAGCACGTTCGCGGCGGTTCCGCCCTCTTGCATCGTCGCGGCGACGGTTGTGCGGACAAGCGCCGCCGGCTCGCCGCCGAGCGCGGCGAAGACCTGCGCCGTGAGGGGTTTCGCCGTGGCGAGAACCCGCAGCAGGGTCCGCGCGGGTTGGGGTGTGCCGTCGGCGAAGAGTCCCAGCATCCGGGCGATTGCGCGTGGGGTGCGGGCCGGGAACGTGCGGGGTGTGAGCCGGTCGACGGCGCGGGCGACCCGGCCGACGGCTGTCAGGGTTGGGGGAGCGGATGCATGGCCCCCGTCGCCGCGTGCCGTCAGGCGGAGGGTTGCGATGCCTTTCTCGCCGACGCCGACCATCGCGGCCGTGCCCGCGACGAAGGGCAGGGGTGCGTCGACGACGGCGCCGCCCTCGTCGAGGACCAGCCATGGCACGATGCCGCGATCGCGAAGGGCTTTTGCGATCGTTTTTGCCGCATCGCCGAAGGTCTCTTCGTTGCCGCCGAGCGAGAGGTAGACGTCGCGGGCCGGGGTGAACCCCGTCGCGAGCAGGTTCTCGACGGCTTCGAGGGTGACGATCAGCGGCCCTTTGTCGTCGAGCGTGCCGCGGCCGTAGACCGAGCCATCCGATATTCGCCCTTCGAACGGTGGGTAGGTCCAGGCGTCGGTGGGGTCGACGGGGACGACGTCGTAGTGCGCCATGAGCACGACGGGGTGCTTCGGGTCGCTCGTAGGTATGCCGGGCCAGCGGAAGAGCAGGCCGAAGTCGGTGATGCGCTCGAGCTCGAGGTGGTCGTGGATGAGGGGGTAGAGCTCGGCGAGCAGGACGACGAATTCTTCGAAGGCTTGGGGACCGTGCTGGTCGAGCTCCGCGCTGACGGTCTCGAGCTGGATCATGCGGCTGAGGCGTTCGGCGATGCCGGGCCGGGCGGTGACGGGCTCGGACGTGTCGCTCATGCTTGACACCCTAGCCACGGGTCGGGGAATTGGTGGGGCTCAGCCGCGGGCCGTCCGCACGACGGATGCCCGACACGCCGTGCCGGGGTGCGTGGGACGGCGTGTCACGGTTCTGGTCGTGCGGATCGTACGGCCGCGTGGAGACGGTTCGCGGGTGGATGGATCGGGTGAGCGGGTCAGCGCGCGGCGAACCGTGCCTCGACGCCGGCGGTGACCGTGATGTCCTGGGGTTGGAAGTCGAGTCCGGGCGACGCATCCGTTGCCATGGCGCGCATCATGCGGGGGCCGGGGTCGGCCTCGGGGCGTCCGAGCAGGCCGATGTCGGCGATTTCGAGCGGGGTGACGGAGGCGTGGCCGATGGCGTTGGCGTAGGCGCCGGCGCGAGAGACAGCGGTCTGAACGGCGTGGGCGGCGACCTCGGCCTCGACGGCGCGGCGGGTTGCGGATGTCAGTTGCCACGTGACTCCGCCGACCTGGACGCCCTCACGTTCGGCGACGGCGGATACCCACCACGACAGGGCGGCGAAGTCGGTGAAGGTGGCGACGACCTCGACGCTCGCGTGGTGGATGAGGGGGAGTTGCTTTCCCTCGTTGTTCCAGGGGCGTTCGGCCCAGACGCTCGCGCGCTGGCTCGACCATTCACTCACCTCGCCGGATGCTTGGCGTGCGGCGAGCTCTTCACGTAGCGGTGCGGCGATCGCGGCGATGCGTTCGACGACGGGGCCGCGCTCGGGTCCGTCGCAGCGGACGCTGAGGTGGACGACCCCCTCTTCGGGGGCGATTCGGGTTTCGTGTTCGCCGCGGACGGTGATGATGACGTCGCTCATGCCTGCGACTCTAGGCGTTCGCGCTGGGTGGATGGCGTGCGGATGTGTGCGGATCGCGCGTCGGCGGAGGGCGCGCCTTCAGCATGCGATCGAGCTGTCACAGAACGTTCGATCTGGG
>NZ_HG779587.1:0-37214 GCF_000582705.2 Microbacterium sp. C448 | reverse complement strand
GTTCGGCGTGCACGAGTCCATGCGGTTCGCCCGCCTGACGCGCGTACAGGCCGACCAGGCTGTTCAGCAGTTGGCGCTGCTCGCGCAGGGTCCGGTGCAGGGCAGGCGGAGGTGCATCCGCGGCACGCTCATCGCCCGACGCCGCTTCGGCGGCCTCGCGGACGCTCCGGTGCTTGCCCTGCCGCGCCTGGCGCTGCATCAGCAACTCGTGCACGTGCTCGGGCTCGAGCAGACCCGGAAGACCCAGGAACTCCTCCTCTTCGGGGGTGCCGGGGACGGCGAGCTGGCCGAACTCTCGCCCGTCGAACATGACGCGGTCGAAGTGGGCGAAGGATCCGAGCGCCTGGTATGTGAACTCCTGCGTGAGGGCGTCAGACGCGGATTCTTCGCGCTCGGCCGCATCCATGGCGTCTTCGTCGAGGGCCCACTCGTCATCGCCGTCGCTGTCGCGATCGAGAGCATGATCGCGCTCACGCTCCAGTTCGCCGGCCAGCGCGATCAACTGCGGCACGTTCGGCAGGAAGATGCTCGCGGTCTCGCCACGGCGCCGCGCACGCACGAAACGTCCGATCGCCTGCGCGAAGAACAGGGGCGTCGACGCGGATGTCGCATAGACCCCGACGGCGAGGCGCGGCACATCGACGCCTTCCGACACCATGCGTACGGCCACCAGCCAGCGCGACGTCGAGTTCGCGTACTGCTCGATGCGGGCGGATGCCTCGGCCTCGTCCGACAGCACGACGGTCGGTGTTTCGCCGCTGATGGACTCCAGGATCGCGGCATAAGCGCGCGCAGCGGTCTGATCGGTCGCGATGACCAGTCCCCCGGCATCCGGAATCTGTTCACGCACCTCGGTCAGTCGTCGATCCGCGGAGCGCAACACGGCGGGGATCCAGTCGCCGTTCGGGTCGAGCGCGGTCCGCCACGCCTGAGCGGTGATGTCTTTCGTGTTGTCCTGGCCGAGATACGCCTCCATCTCGTCGCCCGCCCGTGTGCGCCAACGCATCTTCCCGGCGTAGACGAGGAACATGACGGGCCGCACCACGCCGTCTTCGAGCGCGCGGCGATACCCGTAGTTGTAGTCGGTGCGCGAGAGGCGAATGCCCTTCTCATTCGGCGCGTACTCCACGAACGGGATCGGAGCGGTGTCGCTCCGGAAGGGCGTGCCCGACAGCAGCAGTCTGCGGGTCGCGCGACCGTAGGCCTCGCGGAGCGCATCTCCCCAGCTCAGAGCGTCGCCACCGTGGTGGACCTCATCGAGGATGACGAGCGTGCGCGCATCCATGATCAGGCGTTCGTGAACGGATGCCTTGACCGCGACCTGCGCGTACGTCACGGCAACCCCGTGGTACTGCCGCGACGGCATGGCGTGGCGGTTGCTGAAGTTCGGATCGAGCCTCAGCGAGACGCGGGCCGCAGCATCCGCCCACTGCGTCTTCAGATGTTCGGTCGGGGCGACGACGACGATGCGAGAGATGACCCGACGACGGAGCAACTCGGTCGCCAGACGGAGGGCGAACGTCGTCTTGCCTGCGCCCGGCGTCGCCGCCGCGAGGAAGTCGCGCGGACCTTTTCCGACACCGTCGGGGCCGTCGAGCGCGAAGTAGATGTCGAGGGCCTCGGCCTGCCACGCGCGCAGCGCCTGCGCCGTACCCCAGGGCGCGCGTTGCGGATACGAGGGCGACAGGTGCTCGGCCGCGAAGCTGCCGACGTGCGCACCGGGTTGCTCCTCGATCACCTGCACACCCCTCCCGCATCGGCATCCGCTCGCCCGAACGCACGACTGACCACGATAGACGAACCCGCCGACACCCGGCCCCGCGCCGTGAGCTCGACGGCCCCAGCGATGTCGGCCCCGCGCGGTATGGTCGAAAACGGTCGACAGGCGAGGAGGTCCTATGCCCGCGCACGAACCCGAAAACTTTCCCACCCCGGATGCGACGGATCAGCCGACGCACCCGTGGCGTCGATTCGTCGCGATCGGCGACTCGTTCACCGAGGGCGTTGGCGACCCCGAGCCGCGACTCGACGGCGGGTACCGCGGGTGGGCGGACCGTGTCGCCGAGGTGCTGGGTTCACAGGTGCCCGATTTTGCATATGCCAACCTCGCGGTGCGGGGGCGACTGATCGCGCCGATCATCGCCGAACAGGTCGAACCCGCCCTCGCACTCAAGCCCGACCTCGTCACCTTGTGTGCCGGGGGAAACGACATCATTCGTCCCGGCGCCGACCCCGACGCGGTCGCCGCCCAATTCGAGGACGCCGTTGCACGGCTCTCGCAGAGCGGCGCGACGATCGTCATCTTCACGGGAATAGACGTCGGCTGGCAGCCGGTCTTTCGCGCCATGCGAGGAAAGATCGCGATCTACAACGAGAATCTGCGCGCGATCGCCGACAGGTACGACTGCGTGGTCGCCGACCAGTGGGGGCTGAAAGAGATCCAGGACGCCCGCTTCTTCGACGCCGATCGCCTGCATCTGAACCCCCTCGGCCATCACGAAGTGGCTCGCATGGTGCTTCGGACGCTCAACGTCTCGAACGACCTCGTCCCCATGCAGCCCGACCCGTTCCCGAGCACGACCTGGCGCACCGCGCGCGTCGGGGACTTCGTGTGGGCTCGCTCACATCTCGTTCCGTGGGTCTTGCGGCGCCTCCGGCACCAGTCGTCGGGAGACAACGTCACGGCTAAGCGCCCCGAACCGCTGCCGATGGAGATCCTCGCGCCCGGTCAAGATCCGAACGCGCAGCCGGGGAAGACCGTCTGATCAGTCGGACTCGGTAGCCGGGTTTACGAGCGGATGCGCAGGGCCCACAGGGTGACCGCGCTGGCGGCGGCGACGTTCAGCGAATCGACGCCGCCGGTCATCGGAATCGTCACGGTCGAGTCGGCTGCGGCGATCGCGTGGCGTGAGAGGCCGTCGCCCTCCGCACCTAGCACGATGGCCACCCGCTCGGGCGGGTTCTCGACGAAGTCATCGAGCGACACGGCATCCTCAGACAGGGCGAGCGCCATGATGTGAAAACCGGCCTCGTGCAGCAGCTCAGCGCCCTCACGCCAGGCCGGTAGGCGCGTCCACGGCACCTGGAAGACCGTTCCCATGCTGACCCGGATGCTGCGCCGGTACAGCGGGTCGGCGCAGCGCGGCGAAACCAGCACGGCGTCTGCCCCCATGCCCGCGGCGGCGCGAAAAACGGCCCCGACGTTGGTGTGATCGACGAGGTCTTCCAGCACGACGACCCGACGGGCGTCGGCAAGAATTTCTTGCACCGAGGGAGTTGCGGGCCGATGCATCGACGCGAGCAGGCCCCGGTGCACGGCGTAGCCGGTCACGCTCTCGGCGAGCTCGGCATCCACGACGTACACGGGGGTCGCATCGTCCGCTCCGAGCAGGGCTTCGACGTCACCGAGCCACTTCTCTTGCGTCAAGACCGACCGCGGGCGGTGCCCGGCGACGAGGGCGCGGGAGAGGACCTTCGCGGACTCGGCGATGTACAGCCCGCCCTCGGGCTCGAGCACCCGCCTGAGGGCGACATCGGTCAGGTCGCGGTAGTCCGCAAGGCGCGGGTCCGAAGCATCCGTCACCCGCTCAGTTGTCACTCGCCCAACCTACCCACCCGCGCGAGGGTGCCCGTTCCACCCCGCAAGGGTGCCCGTTCCACCCGCGAGGGTGCCCCTTCGCGCGATATGATGGATTCATCATGTCACTACCTCAGTCGCAACGTCCGCTCTACGAAGTCAAGGCGGGGCTGTTCAAGGGCCTGTCGCATCCCCTACGCATCCGGATGCTCGAGCTGCTGGCAGACGGCGAAGAACACACGGTGGGCTACCTGCAGACGAGCACCGGTCTCGAGGCATCCCACCTCTCCCAACACCTGTCGGTGCTGCGCCGGCACCGGCTGGTCACATCCGAGCGCCGCGGCAGCAATGTCTACTACCGACTCGCGCGACCGGAGGTCGCCGAACTCCTCGGCGTCGCGCGCCGACTCCTCGCTGCGCTGGTAGCCGAGGACGGTGCGCGCGCTGACGACGTCGCCGAGCTGCCGTCGTTCGGCGCATCCTCATGATCCGCGCACTGCATGCTGTGCGCGCGCTACTGCCATCACGTGCCGACTATCGGGAGGTCCCGAAGAGCTGGCGCCGCGACGTGCTGGCCGGCGTCACGGTCGGCATTGTCGCGCTTCCGCTGGCTCTCGGGTTCGGCATATCGTCGGGCGCTGGCGCCGCGGCGGGCCTGATCACGGCGATCGTCGCGGGTGTCATCGCGGCGGTCTTCGGCGGATCGAACGTGCAGGTATCGGGACCGACCGGCGCGATGGTCGTCGTACTCGCCCCCATCGTGGCGGCCAATGGCATGGGCGCCGTCGCGATCGTGAGCCTGTTGGCCGGGGTCATCGTCGTGGTCGCGGGGATCGCTCGGCTCGGCCGTGCGGTGTCGTTCATTCCCTGGCCGGTCATCGAGGGCTTCACCCTCGGAATCGCCGTCATCATCTTCTTGCAGCAGGTGCCCGCTCTGACCGGACCCGCGACGCACGGCGGCTCGCACACGAATGTGGCCCTGGCTGCGTTCGATGCTCTGGCCTCGGCGGATATCGGCTACCTGCTCTGGGCGCTCGGTGCCGTCGGTATCGTCGCGGGCTGCATGCTTCTGCTCCCCCGCCTGCATCCGGCCATCCCCGGCTCCCTCGTCGGCGTGATCCTGGTGACGCTGCTGACGCTCGTCGTGTCGGACCCACTCGCCGTGATCGGCGCCCTTCCCGCCGCGCTCCCGATGCCGATCCTGCCCGCACTCGACCTCGGTACCCTCTCGAGCCTCTTGCTCCCGGCACTCACGGTCGCCGCCCTCGCAGCGATCGAGTCCCTCCTGTCCGCCCGGGTCGCTGCATCCCTCGCCGACACGGGTCCGTACGACCCCGACCGCGAACTCTTCGGACAGGGACTCGCCTCGATCGGATCAGGTCTGTTCGGCGGGATGCCCGCTACCGGGGCCATCGCACGCACGGCCGTCAATGTCCGCGCCGGGGCTCGCACGCGCCTCGCCGCGATCGTGCACGCGCTTGTGCTGCTGCTCGTCGTGGTCGCGGTCGCGGGCCCCGTGGGCGCGATCCCGCTCGCCGCACTGTCGGGCGTTCTCATGGTCACGGCCATCCGGATGGTCCACCTCGCGACGGCCCGCTCGATCCTGCGCTCGACACGGGCGGACGCGGTCGCCTACGTCGTGACGGCGATCGTGACGGTCTCGGTCGACCTCATTGTCGCCGTCGTCATCGGCATGATCGTCGCGGCGATCTTCGCGCTCCGTGGGCTCGCTCGGGCGACGGGGGTCCAGCGCGAACCGATCCTCGGCGACCCGGAACTCGGCGACGAGCGCATAGCGATCATCCGTCTCGATGGCCCGCTCTTCTTCGCCGCGGCTGACCGGGTGCTGGCCGAGGTGACGTCGCTCGACGACGTGTCGGTCGTGGTGTTGCGGATGTCTCAGCTCGAACTCGTCGACGCGACCGGCGCCCACGTGCTTGGCGAGATCGTGCAACAACTCGAGCGCCGTGGCGTGACCGTGCTGATCAAGGGCGTGCGAGAGGGGCACGTCGAGCTCTTCCGAACCGTCGGGGTGCTGGGGTCGCTCCGGCACCAGAACCACCTCTTCGTCGATCTGCCCGCCGCGATCGAGCACGCCCGCAGCCACGTCGTCCGGGAGCCCTAACTCCGGAAGGGGCACCCTCGGGATCACGAACGGGCACCCTCGCGGCTGGAACGGGCACCTTCGCGATCACGAACGGGCACCCTCGCGCGTCAGTAGGCTGGACGGATGCCGCGGGCGCCAGCAGCGCGTGCGGCTCCGATCGCCCACGACCCACGGGAGTAACGCTGTGCCTGGAGAAAACCTCACCCGCATCGAGGCGCAGGAGCGCCGCGCCGTCGTCAGCCCTTCGACAAGCTCAGGGACCGGGATGTCGTACGAGGTGACGCTCGACCTCACCCGCGGGCCGGAGATCTTCGGCTCGCGCACCGTCGTCCGGTTCACGGGAACGGAAGGCGCCGACACCTTCATCGACCTGATCGCGAGGGACATCCGCGAGATCACGCTCAACGGCCGCTCCATCGACCCGGCCGCGGCGTACTCCGACTCGCGCATCGCCCTGACCGGTCTCGAGCGCGACAACGAGCTCGTGATCGACGCGGACTGCCTGTACACGAACACGGGCGAGGGACTGCACCGATTCGTCGACCCCGTCGATGGCGAGGTCTACCTGTACTCGCAGTTCGAGGTGCCGGACTCCCGCCGCATGTATGCAGTGTTCGAGCAGCCCGACCTCAAGGCCACGTTCCAGTTCACGGTCACCGCGCCCGCTGCCTGGGCCGTCGTCTCCAACTCCCCCACCCCCGAGCCGACCCTTCGACAGGCTCAGGGACCGGATGGTGAGGCCACCGCGACATGGACCTTCGAGCCCACCCCGCGCATCTCGTCGTACATCACCGCCCTCGTCGCCGGCCCGTACGAGTCGACGTTCTCGGAGCTGACGAGCGCCTCGGGCCGCGTCATCCCCCTCGGCGTCTACGCCCGCAAGAGTCTCTGGCAACACCTCGACGCCGACTATGTGTTCGAGAAGACGCGCCAGGGATTTGCGTACTACGAGGAGAAGTTCAACTTCCCCTACCCCTTCGCCAAGTACGACCAGCTCTTCGTGCCCGAGTTCAACGCGGGCGCCATGGAGAACGCGGGCGCCGTGACGTTCACCGAGACGTACGTGTTCCGCAGCAAGGTGACGGATGCCGTCAAGGAGCGCCGCGTCGTCACGATCCTGCACGAGCTCGCGCACATGTGGTTCGGCGACCTCGTCACGATGAAGTGGTGGAACGACCTCTGGCTGAATGAGTCGTTCGCCGAGTGGGCATCGACGATCGCCACCGCCGAGGCCACCGAGTGGACCGAGGCGTGGACGACCTTCAACGCCATGGAGAAGACCTGGGCCTACCGCCAGGATCAGCTGCCCTCGACCCACCCCGTGGTGGCCGAGATCCGCGACCTCGACGACGTTCAGGTCAACTTCGACGGCATCACGTACGCCAAGGGCGGGTCGGTGCTGAAGCAGCTCGCCGCCTGGGTCGGAATCGAGAAGTTCTTCGCCGGTGTCGCGGCGTACTTCGACAAGCACCAGTGGGGCAACACGGAGGTCGGCGATCTGCTCGTCGAGCTCGAGAAGACGAGCGGTCGCGAGCTGGGCTCGTGGGCGAAGCTGTGGCTCGAGACATCCGGTGTCAACACGCTCACGCCGGTCATCGAGGAGGACGCGGACGGCACCATCACCCGCTTCGCGATCGCGCAGACGGCCGCCGCCGACTACCCGACGATCCGTCCGCACCGCCTGGGCGTCGGGTTCTACTCTCTCGAGAACGGCACGCTCACCCGCGTGCATAAGGTCGAGCTCGACGTGGACGGCGAGCTGACGGAGGTTCCCGAACTCGCCGGAGTGGCGCGCCCGGACCTCGTGCTGCTCAACGACGAAGACCTCGCATACGCCAAGATCCGTCTCGACGAGCGCTCGCTCGCCACCGCGATCGCGCACCTGCGCGACATCTCCGACCCCCTCGCCCGCTCACTCGTGTGGGGCGCCGCGTGGGATCAGACGCGGGATGCCGAGGCCTCCGCGACCGACTATGTCGATCTGGTGCTGCTGAACATCGGCTCCGAGACCGAATCGACGACGGTGCGCACGACTCTGGCCCAGTTGCAGCTCGCCGCGAACTCGTACGTCGCGCCCGAAAAGCGGACGGCGACCCGAGAGCGTGTGGCGGATGGCCTCTGGGCACTCGCCGGTCAGGCAGAGCCGGGTAGCGACAGCCAGCTGCAGTTCGTCACCGCGTTCGCCACAGCAGCCTCCAGTGCGACGCAGTGGGAGCAGGTCCGTCGCCTGCGTGACGGCGAGACCGTGCTCGAGGGACTCGAGATCGACACCGACCTGTCGTGGCAGCTGCTGATCTCGCTCGCAGCGGGTGGCTTCGCGACCGCCGCGCACATCGAAGACGCGCTGGCGCAGGACAACACGTCCAAGGGTGGCGAGCTCGCCGCTCAGGCGAAGGCCGCCCTGCCGAACGTCGAAGCGAAGCTCGCCGCCTGGGATTCGCTCGTCGAGCGCTCCGACCAGCCGAATACGATCGTGCGTTCGACGGCGCTCGGGTTCACGCATCCGGCCGGTGTCGAACTGCTCGAAGAGTTCGTCACGCCGTACTTCGCGATGCTTCTGCCGATCTGGAAGGAGCGCAGCTACCAGATCGCGCAGTACCTGATCACGGGCCTCTACCCGGCTCCTCTCGCGAATGCTGCGCTGCGGGACGCCACGCTCGCCTGGCTCGACGCGAACGCGGATGCCCCGGCGGCGCTCCGTCGTCTCGTCAAGGAGAACCTCGCGGGTGTCGAGCGGGCGATCGCGGTGCAGGAGCGCGACGCGGTCTGACCCGCGGGACCGATGGCGCGGTACCGCGGTACCACGCGGCAGCACAGAAGAACCCTCCGGAGGCGGACGCGCCGACGGAGGGTTCTTCCGTAGCGTGAAGCACATGATCGTTGCAGAGAATCTCAGCAAAGACTTCGGGGCCAAGCACGCGGTCTCGGATGTCAGCTTCACCGTCCAACCCGGGAAAGTCACCGGATTCCTCGGCCCGAACGGCGCCGGCAAATCCACCACGATGCGCATGATCGTGGGACTCGACCGTCCCTCGAAGGGCCGCGTCACCGTGAACGGCCGCGCGTACACGGGCATGCGTTCGCCGCTCACCGAGGTGGGCGTACTCCTCGATGCGAAGGCCGTTCACACGGGTCGTAGCGCCAAGAACCACCTGCGCGCGATGGCCGCCACCCACGGCATCCCCCGCTCGCGTGTCGACGAAGTGATCGAGATCACCGGACTTACCTCGGTTGCCAAGAAGCGTGCCGGTGGCTTCTCGCTCGGCATGGGTCAGCGACTCGGGATCGCCGCCGCGCTACTGGGCAACCCGCACACCCTGATCCTCGACGAGCCGGTCAACGGCCTCGACCCCGAGGGCGTCATGTGGGTCCGCCGGTTCGTCCGCCACGCCGCATCCGAGGGCCGCACCGTGCTGCTCTCCAGCCACCTGATGAGTGAGATGGCCGTGACGGCCGACCACATCATCGTGCTCGGCCGCGGCAAGGTGCTCGCGGACGCGCCCGTCACCGACCTCGTCTCGCAGTGGACCCAGCATTCCGTGCGGGTGAGGAGCCCGCACGCCTCCTCTCTCGCCGAGGCACTCGCCGCGGACGGCATCACCATCACGACGTCCGAGCCCGGCCTGCTCGACATCGTCGGCGTCACGGCGGCCACCGTCGGCGACCTCGCCGCATCGCGCGGATTCGCGCTCCACGAACTCACCCCGGCCTCGGGAACCCTGGAAGACGCTTACCTGCGCCTGACCGGCGAAGACGTCGAGTACAAGACGAAGGACATCGCATGAGCACCCTGAACGCGACAGCACCCGCCGCGCAAACAACCACCCCCGCGGCGGCCGACCCCCGCATCCATCTCTCCTTCGTGCGTCTCGTGCGTTCCGAATGGCTGAAGTTCACGACGATCCGCTCCACGTGGTGGTCCATCGCCCTTGTGCTCATCCTCTCCGTCGGTCTCAGCCTGCTGATGGCCGCGTCGTACGCGAGCTTCGCCCTCGACAATGCGGAGGCGGGGATGCCCCAGGGCAACGCCGTCGCCGTGCAGGTCATCGTCTTCAGCACGGTGTTGACCCAGTTGCTGGCCGTCATCCTCGGCTCCATCACGGTCACGGGCGAATACTCGACCGGGATGATTCGCTCGACCCTCACCGCGGCACCTGGGCGCAGCGGCGCGGTTCTCGCCAAGGCGCTCGTTGTCGGGGTGACGATGTTCGTCACGAGCATCGTGGTGTTCGCGATCATCGCGATCGTGACCGCACCGATCCTCACGACCAATGCGCTCGATCTCAGCGAACCCGAGACGGCACTCATGCCGCTCCTCGGCGCGGCACTGTTCCTCGCGCTCATGGCGATGATGGGGGTCGGCATCGGGTTCATCATCCGCAACGGGCCGGGCGCCCTGGCCATCGGCATCGGGCTGGTGTTCGTCGCGCCTCTCCTGGTCAGCTTCTTCCCCCGTGTCGACGGATTCGCGTGGATTCACGACCTGGCCAGCTACCTGCCCTCGAACGCCGGGCAGTCGCTGTTCCTCGGCGGCGGGATGTCCGGCAACGCGCTCGACACCATCCCGGCGATCGTCACGATCGTTGTGTGGGCAGCGGCGGCGCTCGTCGGCGGGATCGCGGTTCTGAAGACGCGCGACGCGTAGAGTCGATCGATGTCCGCAGCACGCGAACTCGTCCTCGGCCCGGGCACCCGCCCGGCCGAGGACGAGTTGCGTCTGCCGCGACCACCCGGTGTCTTCCGGCGCTTCTGGGCGAGGCATCCGCTCTTCGCCGACATCCTGATCGCGGTCTTCGCGTTCGTTCTCTCGCTGCCCACGCTCGCGGTCCGCTCCGATCGTGAGGCCCCGCCGACGGGCCTCCTTCTGGCGTTTCTCATCGCTCTCGCGGTATTCGGCTGCGTTGTGCTGGTATGGCGTAGGCGGTGGCCACTTGCCGTGCTGATCGTGACGCTCGCGCCTGTGCTTCTGCTCAGTCCGGACGAGATCAATACGATCAATAGCCCTGCGGCGGTCGTGGCGATCTACTCGGTAGCGGTCTACCGCAGCTCGCGCGCCGCCTGGATCGCGCTCGGCAGCGCGACAGCAGCATTCGGGCTGAACATGCTCCTGCGTTCCCTGATGGGGTTCACCGACTTCACCCTGCTGCTCAATATCGCCATTAGCTTCGGCGTGACCCTGTTGCTCGGCACACTGGTCGGCACCAACGTCGGGAATCGTAAGCGGTACCTCGAGGCCCTGATCGACCGCTCGCGACAACTCCTCGTCGAGCGGGATCAGCAGGCGCAGCTGGCCGCCGCGGCGGAGCGGACCCGCATCGCACGCGAGATGCACGACGTGGTCTCCCACTCCCTCACCGTCATCGTCGCCCTGTCCGAGGGGGCGAGCGTCACATCCGACCCTGAGCGTTCACGCGAGGCATCGCGCGCCGTCGCCGCCACGGCACGGGACGCGCTCGCCGAGATGAGGATGATGCTGGGAGTGCTGCGCGATGATCGCCCGGCTGATGCTCCGCTCGCACCGATCGAAGACGGCTCACTCGAGGACCTGGTCGACGCAGCGCGAAACGCGGGGTTCCCCGTCAGCCTCTCGCTGACCGGAGTCGCCGACTGCCCACCCGTGGTCCGTCAAGCCATTCGACGCATCGTGCAAGAGGGACTGACCAATGCCATGCGCTACGCGCACGACCCGCGCTTCATCCGCGTCGAGGTTGTCCACGCGCAGAACGAGCTGACCCTGACCGTCGACAACGACGGTTCGCGGCCCGACGAACCGTCGGGCGGCGGCGGTCTCGGTCTGTTGGGGCTGCGCGAGCGCCTCGCCCATCTCGGCGGCAACCTCGAGGCTGGCATGATCTCACCCGACCATTGGCGACTCCGCGCCCGCATCCCCCTGGAGCCACCGCATGAGTGAACGCACGCCCATCCGCATTCTGCTCGTCGACGACCAACAGCTCATTCGGATGGGCTTTCGCATGGTGCTCGAGGCCTCGCCGGAGTTCGTCGTGGTCGGCGAGGCCGCGAACGGTGCCGAGGCGATCGAGGCGGTGCGCGAGCTCACCCCCGATGTTGTCCTGATGGACGTACGGATGCCTCGGCTCGACGGCATCGCCGCGACAGAGCAGATCGTGCAGCAGCATCCCGACTCGAGAATCATCGTCCTCACGACCTTCGATCTCGACGAGTACGCGTTCGGCGCGCTCGCCGCGGGCGCGAGCGGCTTTCTCTTGAAGGACGTGCAGGCCAGCGAGCTGACGGCAGCCATCCGGGCCGTGCATTCGGGCGACGCGACATTGTCGCCACGCGTGACCCGACGGATGCTGGAACTGTTCGGCGGACATCTGCCCACTGCCTCCGGTGGTGGCGCGGATGTCGCCGCACTCGCCACACTCACCGAGCGCGAACGCGACGTGTTCGCCGCGATCGGCCAGGGGCTCACGAATACAGAAATCGCCACCGCGCTGTTCGTGAGTGAATCGACCGTCAAGACCCACGTCGGGCGGGTATTGGCCAAGATGGGCGCGCGCGATCGGGTACAGGCCGTGATCCTCGCTCACCGGTTGGGTGTCACGCGGTCTGCATAGCCGCCGTCGGTAGAATCGGGAGGATGTTCACCTCCGTCGAAGACACCCCTCTGGGCCCTTGGGCTCAGTTTGGGGCGGATGTGCTGAGCTTCCTCCGCGACGCCGGCCTTCTGCTCCTCGGCGTTGCGGGAATCATCGTTGGCGCGCTTGTCCTCAGCTGGGTACTGCGCCTGGTCATCCGTCGCGTAGTAGCGCGCGTCGTGAACGGCGCGAAAAGCAAGGCGAACGTCGACGACACGCAGGCTCTCGAGCGCTCACCGCTCGCGGCGGTTCGACTCGTGCAGCGCACTCGGACGCTCGGTTCGATCCTCCAAAACATCGTCAATGTCGCGATCGGGATCGTCGCGATCGTCCTGATCATCAACCTGCTCGCCCCCGGCGTTCTGGGGTCCATCGCGCTCCTCACGGCGGCGATCGGTGCAGGTCTCGGCTTCGGTGCGCAGAACATCGTCAAGGACGTCCTGAACGGCATCTTCATCGTCGCGGAGGATCAAATCGGGATCGGCGACGTCGTGGACCTCGGTCTCGCGACCGGCATCGTCGAGTACGTCAGCGTCAGGATCACCCACGTCCGCGATGTCAACGGCACGCTCTGGTACGTCCGCAACGGCGAGATCACGCGCATCGGCAACATGTCGCAGGGGTGGTCCCGCGTGATCATCGACCTAGCCGTGCCCGTCGACGCCGACATCAACGAGGTCGAGTCGGCCATGCTCGAGGCCGCCAAGGATCTCGCGAAGGAGCCGAAGTGGCGCACCCGCATCATCGAGAAGCCCGAGGTATGGGGTCTCGAGTCTGTCTCGGGTGACGCCCTCGTCATTCGTCTGGTCATGAAAACGCGAGCCAACGCGAAAGACGATGTCGCGCGTGAGCTGCGGATGCGTCTCAAGCACGCGATCGATGCCCTCGGTCTCACGCTCCCCCAGCTCAACTCGATCGTGCTGACGGGACTCGAGGGTGCGCAGCGCGTGCGCGGCGCGAACCCCCCGAAGACCCGCCCGACGCCGGTCACAACCGAAGCAGCGCCGATACCGGAGCGCCCGGTGTGGAAGCCGAAACGCACGCGCAAGACGGCACCCCCGGCGGACACGACACCCGAGGGTTCGGCGGGAGACAACACCGCTGGCGACAGCACTCCCCCAGACGACGACACGACCCCGAAGACAGGCGGCACGACATGACGGACGACACGGATGCGTCGCCCCTGAGCTTCTACGACGAGGTCGGCGGGCACGAAACGTTCGTCCGCCTCGTCGACGGGTTCTACCGAGGCGTCGCGACCGACGAGGTCCTGAAGCCGATGTACCCGGAAGAAGACCTCGGCCCTGCGGCCGAGCGACTGACCCTATTTCTCGAGCAGTACTGGGGTGGCCCGACGACGTACAGCGAGCGTCGCGGGCATCCGCGCCTGCGCGCCCGCCACAACCCCTTCCACGTGAATCCCGACGCCCGCGACCGCTGGCTGAGGCACATGCGGGCCTCGCTCGACGAACTCGACCTGCCGCCGCTCCACGAGGCGACGCTGTGGGACTACCTCGAGCGCGCCGCGATGGCTATGGTCAACACATTCGAGGCGTCACCGATCGGTCCGCCGAGCGGTGGACGGACGGCATTCACCGCGAGCGTGGCGGGCCCGCACCATCCGCCCGTTCCGAAGGCAGCCACTCACGAATCGCCACCGCCCGAAAGCTGAGCACGCCCCCGCCGCCACGCGCGGGTCCATCGACACAGGAGTCGCCATGGCCGAGACAACCCACACCACCGACGTCCTGGTGATCGGCTGGGGTCTCGCCGGACTCGTCGCGGCAGCGCACGCACTGGACGCGGGCAAGACGGTCACGATCGTCGATCAAGAGCCGCGCAGCAACCTCGGCGGGCAGGCATGGTGGTCGTTCGGCGGGCTCTTCTTGGCCGACTCCCCCGAGCAGCGGCGCATGGGCATCACGGACTCACTCGCCCTGGCGCGGCAGGACTGGTTCGGAACCGCCGGGTTCGATCGCGAAGAGGATGCCTGGCCCAGGCGTTGGGCCGAGGCCTACGTCGAGTTCGCGTCGGGCGAGAAGCGTGCCTGGCTACGCCAACTGGGCATCGGCCTCTTTCCTGTCGTCGGCTGGGCGGAGCGCGGCGGGTACACGGCGATGGGTCCCGGCAATTCAGTCCCGCGCTTCCACATCGCCTGGGGCACCGGCCCCGCCATCGTGGCGGCGTTCCAGGCCCGGGTCGAACGTGGCGAGGCGGAGGGACGCGCGACGGTGCTCGCGCGACACAGGGTCACTGACCTGGTTACGCACGACGGCGGCATCGTCGGCGCGGTGGGCGAGGCACTCGCCCCGTCCGGAGCGCCGCGCGGCGAGGCGACATCCCGAGAGGTGGTCGGATCGTTCACCATCACGGCGGGCGCGACTGTCGTCGCCTCCGGCGGGATCGGCGGCAACCACGCGCTCGTGCGGAGTCGGTGGCCCGAGCGCCTCGGGACTCCCCCGGAACACATGCTCTCCGGAGTCCCGTCCTACGTCGACGGCGCAATGCTCGATGTGGCCGAACGCGCGGGGGCACACCAGATCAACGGCGACCGGATGTGGCACTACGTCGAGGGGATCCAGAACCACGATCCCGTCTGGCCGAATCACGGCATCCGGATCCTCCCAGGACCGTCGTCGGTGTGGCTCGATGCAACCGGCAAGCGCCTTCCCGTGCCGCTGTTCCCCGGCTTCGACACCCTCGGCACTCTCGCGCACCTGCGCACGACCGGGCACGATCACTCCTGGTTCGTGCTCTCACGCCGCATCATCGAGAAGGAGTTCGCTCTCTCAGGGAGCGAGCAGAACCCCGACCTGACCGGCAAAGACCTGGGGCTCCTCGTGCGCTCACGGCTGGCGAAAGGCCCGACCGACCCCGTGCAGGCCTTCATGGACCGCGGCGCCGACTTCGTCATTGCAGACACACTGGACCGCCTGCTCACCGGGATGGCTGCACTGCCGGGCGGCGACGCCCTCGACATCGAGCACGCGCGGGCCGAAGTCGAGGCGCGCGACCGCGAGATCGACAACGACTTCACGAAGGATGCGCAGATCGCGATGCTGCGGTCGGCACGCGCCTATCGCGGCGACCGGTTGATTCGCACTGCCTCACCCCACCGCATCCTCGACCCATCGGCGGGACCCCTGATCGCGGTCAAGCTGCACGTCGTGACGCGTAAATCACTCGGCGGGATCGAGACCGACTTGCAGTCGCGCGCGCTGGGCATGGGCGGCAGACCTGTTCCCGGGCTATTCGCCGCGGGAGAGGCAAGCGGCTTCGGCGGTGGCGGAGTCCACGGCTACCGCGCACTCGAGGGAACCTTCCTCGGCGGATGCCTGTTCTCGGGACGTGCGGCGGGTCGGGCGGCTGCGGCCTCCGTCTGAATCGGCGCCGGAGTCAGACGGTGATCGTCGCGCCGCGTACCAAAACATGGCCGCGGGCGAAGCTGAGCCGAGCCCACGCGCCCGACTTCAGCAGGTGCACCTGTTCGGATCCGACGATGAAGCCCAGCGCCACGGCGGCGAAACCTGCGCCGAGGGAGAGACCCGACCAGGCCTCGACGGGCTCGCTCCAGACGGCCGAACGCACGCGCTGGACCGCTTCGGCGCCAGCATCGGCCGGAACGACCTCGGCGACCCGCGCCATTCCCTCGTGCGCCCGCGCTGCAACATCCGCGCTGTCGATCGTTGTAACCGGCGTCCACCCACCGCGCGGGGCGGAGACACCCGCCCAGGTCGCGCGCAGGGCGGTCGCGGGCAGCTCGGCTGCGGTCGTGTCGCTCGTGGATGCCACGACACTCGATGCCGTGACAACAAGATCGCAGACGAGTTCGGGATCGACGGGCAGCGCGCGCAGGGCAAGGATCGTCGGCGTGCGGTCCAGCAGACCGCGAGGCACCAGGATCGGCGCCCAGGTGGCGAGTGTGCCGCGGGAGGCTTCGAGCCGCACCTCGGGGTCGCTCAAGCGAGAGGCACGGGACGTGAAGGTCAGGAAGTCGTCGCGCGCCTCGGAATCGGGGAATCTGAGGGTCTGCGGCATCCCCTCTAAGCTATCAAGGCGGCGGAGCACCCATGCCGCGGGAGGATATTCGTGACTGATTCAGCCGTTCCCACCCTCCGCTCGGACGACCCAGTGGATCGCTTTCTGACCGTGCTGTCGCTCCAGGGTGGCGAGGCGCGGACGACCGAGGACATCTTCGTCGGGCAATCCGAACCGATGCCCGGCGGACGCGTGTTCGGCGGGCAGGTGCTGGGTCAGGCCGTCATAGCGGCACAGCGCACGGTGCCCGAAGAACGTCTCGCGCACTCCCTGCACGGCTACTTTCTGCGGCCCGGCGATTCGATGAAGCCCATCACGTTCTCGGTCGACCGCATCAACGATGCACGCTCGTTCTCGGCCCGCCGCATCCAAGCCTTCCAAGAGGGCGAACCGATCTTCTCGATGATCGCGTCTTTCCAGACGGCGGGCGCGGGGCTAGAACACGCAACGCCGATGCCGCAGGGAATCCCCGACCCCGAGTCGCTGTCGGAGCTGCCCCCGGGCGCCGATCAGGCGCATCCGATGTCCAAGCGTCTCTTGACGGACCGCCCCGTCGAGGTGCGGCATGTTCTGCCCGCGATCTACCTTCACCCCGACGCCGATGCTCGCCCCGAGAACGCGGCATGGGTGCGGACCAGGCGACGATTGCCGGATGACCCGGCGCTACATCGCGCAGCGCTCGCATACATCTCCGACCACACGATCCAGGAGTCGGTGATGCGGGCTCACGGCATCGCATGGACCCGTCCCGGCATCAAGGTCGCGAGTCTGGATGCCGCGCTGTGGTGGCATCGGCACGCCCGCGTCGATGAGTGGCTGCTGTACGTGCAGGAGTCGCCGAGCGCGAGCAGCGGCCGAGGTCTTGCGACCGGCCGCATCTACACGCGCGACGGGTTGCTCGTGGCCACGTCGGCGCAGGAGATCGTCATCCGGGTTCCCGACGCGTCCTAGGACCGTTTCGACAGGCTCAGCGACGCGTACTGACGGGTCGCTTCGACAAGCTCAGCGAACAGGATCAACCGCGGCGCGCGTAGACGATCGGTTCGCCGAGATGCGGCGTCCAGGCAGCGCGCTGCTCGTCGGTGAGACGTCGCGGGCGCCCACTTTCGGCATCCACCATGACCAGCACCGCCGAGGAGCGTGCATACAGCTCCTGCTTCTCGTGGTCGCCGGAACCGGGCCCGAGCGGACTGTAGACCTCGTAGCAGATCTCGATGCTCGAGCCACCGATCCGGCCGAACCAGATCTGCACGTCCAACGGTCGCCGCTGATACGGAACGGGGCGAAGGTACTCGATCTCTTGCCGTGCGATCAGCGAGAGCACGCCGTGCTCGAGCCCGGAGTCGAGGACCGCGGTGGATGGCGCATTCTCACCGTCTTCGCCCGTCGACCGCCAGAAGGCGCGGATGCGTGCCTCTTCGAGCAGCTTGAGCATCGACGTGTTGTTGACGTGGTTGAACGCGTCGAGGTCGCCCCAACGAAGCGGCATCGGGACGTGCAGCCGCACGCCGCTGGGGTTCGTGGTCGTGGGGTCAGTCACGCGTGAGCTTGCGGTACGTCGAGCTCGAACGGTTCAGCGCGTCGGGGCCGAGGCGTTCGATCTTGTTCTCTTCGTACGCCTCGAAGTTTCCCTCGAACCAATACCACTTGTCGGGCTCTTCTTCCGTCCCCTCGTACGACAGGATGTGCGTCGCGATGCGGTCGAGGAACCACCGGTCGTGCGTGATGACCACGGCACATCCGGGGAACTCGAGGAGCGCGTTCTCGAGGCTGCCGAGCGTCTCGACGTCCAGGTCGTTCGTCGGTTCGTCGAGAAGCAGCAGGTTGCCGCCCTGCTTCAGCGTGAGTGCGAGGTTCAGGCGGTTGCGCTCACCACCGGAGAGGACGCCGGCCTTCTTCTGCTGGTCGGGGCCCTTGAAGCCGAACTGCGACACATAGGCGCGCGAGGGGATCTCGACCTTGCCGACCTGGATCCAGTCGAGGCCATCGCTGACGACCTCCCACAGGGACTTGTTGGGGTCGATGCCGCCACGCGTCTGGTCGACGTAAGAGATCTCGACGGTCTCGCCGACCTTGAGTTCGCCTCCGTCGAGGGGTTCAAGGCCCACAATCGACTTGAACAGGGTCGTCTTTCCGACACCGTTGGGGCCGATGATGCCGACGATGCCGTTGCGGGGCAGCGAGAAGCTCAGGTCATCGATCAGGCTGCGGCCGTCGAAGCCCTTCTGGATCTTCCTGGCCTCGAGGACGATCTGGCCGAGTCGCGGTCCCGGCGGGATGACGATCTCGTCGAAGTCCAACTTGCGGGTGCGGTCGGCCTCGGCAGCCATCTCTTCATAGCGCGCGAGACGCGACTTCGACTTGGTCTGGCGCCCCTTGGCGTTGCTGCGCACCCATTCGAGTTCGCTGGCGAGGCGCTTGGCGAGCTTGGCATCCTTCTTGCCCTGGACCTGCAGACGCTCCTGCTTCTTCTCGAGGTAGGTCGAGTAGTTGCCCTCGTAGGGGTACAGGCGCCCGCGGTCGACCTCACAGATCCACTCCGCGACGTGGTCGAGGAAGTACCGATCGTGCGTGACGGCGAGAACGGCGCCGGGGTACTTGGCCAGGTGCTGCTCGAGCCACTGCACGCTTTCGGCGTCGAGGTGGTTCGTGGGCTCGTCGAGCAGCAGCAGGTCGGGCTTCTGCAGCAGCAGCTTGCAGAGCGCGACACGGCGCTTCTCTCCACCCGAGAGGTTCGAGACGATCGCCTCGGACGGCGGGGTACGGAGGGCATCCATGGCCTGCTCGAGCTGCGAGTCGAGGTCCCACGCGTCGGCGGCGTCGATGGCCTCCTGCAGAGTGCCCATTTCGGCCAGCAGCGCGTCGAAGTCGGCATCCGGGTCCGCCATCAGGCCCGAGATCTCGTTGAACCGGTCGAGCTGAGCTTTGATCGGCCCGACGCCCTGCTGCACGTTCTCGAGAACGGTCTTGTCTTCGTCGAGCTCGGGCTCCTGCATCAGGATGCCGACGCTGTAGCCCGCCGATAGCCGGGCCTCGCCGTTGGAGGGGATGTCGAGCCCCGCCATGATCTTGAGGATCGTGGACTTACCGGCACCGTTGGGGCCGACCACGCCGATCTTCGCGCCGGGGAGGAACGCCATCGTGACGTCGTCGAGGATTACCTTGTCGCCGACCGCTTTGCGGGCGCGCACCATCTGGTAGATATATTCAGCCATGTCCCGTCCAGTCTACGGGCGGTACACCGTCGACTCAGCGCCGTGCGCGTCCTGGACTGGCGGTCCGGGGCCTCACCAGTCGATCGGACGGGTTTCTCCGATGAGGCATGCCCCGCCCTCCAGGATCGGCACCACCACCGTCGCCGGTTCGGCGAACGCAGCCCCCGCTTGTCCGATCAAGCATGCGTCATTCCATGCGACCGAGAACTGGATGCTGTCTGCCGCGTTGCCGATAGCCGTCTGATCCTTCGTGACCTGCATCCGGCTCTTATCGAACCCCGCCGCCACGAGCGCGTCGATGTAAGCACGCCCGGCCATGCGCTCGGGGCCCGCCCACACCTGTTGGACGACGAGGGTGAAGTACTGCAGGTTGTCTTCCGCTGTTCCCTCCGGCTGCAGTGTGGGGGCTGGCGGCGGAGTGGGCGTCGCCGACGGCGAGACGGACACGGTAGGGGCCGCCGACGTCGGCGTGTCATCTGGCGCCGGAGACTGCACGCAGGCGCTCAGCGTCAGAGCGGCGACGATGAGGGCGACTCCACCGGCGACAGCACGAAGGGATCGACGGAGCTGCACCAGCAAAGTCTAAGCGCGCCCGTCGAGAGCCCAACGCAGGTCGGGATGGCAAAGCGCCGCTGCCAGCGCCCGCCGTCGTCGACCACCGACGGCGGACACCGGCCGTGTCAGAAGGGAACGGGCTCGCGATCCGGCTCGTGCGATACCAGGGATCCGGCGGGCACCGATGAACCCTCCGTGTTGTCCGCGACCGCCTCGTCGGGTCCAGGGTCACGCTGCGTACCGGGCGCGAACCATCCCTCGGCGTCTGCCGAACCCTGATTCGTCGAGGCGGGGACCGGTTCGCGCGCACCGGCTCGCTCGAAGCGAGTCGTACCCCACAGCAGGTCATGTCCGATCGCCTCCGCATCGATCTCGGCGGTGGTCCCGCTGCGATCACCCTTGTCCCACGTGCGGATCCTGAGGCGACCGCTGACGATGACACGCTCGCCGCGCTGAAGCGATGCGGCAGTGTTGAGGGCGAGAGCGCGGAAGGCAGACACGGAGTACCAGCTGGTTTCGCCGTCCACCCATTTTTCCGTCGTGCGGTCGAACCGGCGGGGGGAACTCGCGACACGAAAAGTCGTGATCGGGATGCCCGAGGGGGTTTGAGTATGCCGCGGATCCCCCGCGATGTTGCCGACGATCGTGATGTGGTCGCTCATGACCCGACTCCTTTCGCACGGGAGGTGCGCCTCCCGATCGAGAGCACGGTGCCCTCTCCGGACAGCATCTTCCGCGGCGCTCCTTCATAGCCGCCTGCGCTCCCGATTCGGGGACGGTGCCGTGCGGAACACGCCTGGGGAGGACCGTTCAGCAAGCCGCCCACGGACGCCCGCGCGAATGTCGGAGGTCGAACATACATTCGATGCAGAAGGGAGTTCCTCAATGACAAACCCCACCCTCACCGCTCCTGCGATGATCCGCCTCGACGGCACACCCCCCACACCCTCCCCCGCTCTGCGGGTCCGGCTCACCCCTGCCGGGCCCGCACTCTGGCGCGTGCTCGATGCGGCAGGGCGCATCGTCGGCCATCTGCACCGACTCGATCACACGCTCGGATCGCGATGGTCCGCACGCCGCTACCGCGACGGCGTCAAGGGCTTTCGAACCGTCGGGGAGTTCTGGTCTGTCGATGAGGCGATCAGCGCACTCCGAAACGGCTGACTCGACGGCACACCCGCTCGACGCGGCTGAACCGCTTCGGACGCTGGTCGACTCTCGACTCTCGACTCTCGACAGCGTTACACCACTGCCGCGAGCACCGTCTCCGTCACAGGACGACCGCGATCGCGTGCTTCCGGCCACGCATCCGCGAGAATCTCCACCGCTCGCGTCAGCTCGGTGGGGGGCGCCGTGAACGGCACTCGCAGGTGCCGTTCGTGACCGCCGTCCACCCCGAAGCGTGGCCCCGAAGAGAGGATCAGGCCGCGGCTCCGAACGGCCAATGCCAGCGGAGAACTGACGGGAGCACCGAGACCCACCCACAGCGACACTCCCCCGTGCACGGTCGGCACCGTCCACTCCGGCAGAGCTTCGGCCAGCGCCCGCACGAGCGTGTCGCGGCCCTCACGCAGAAGCTGGGCACGCTGCAGCAGGATCTCGGGTAACCGCTCGAACGCAAGTATCGCGACCTGCTGTTCCAACTCCGGGGTCCCCAACTCGCGTCGGGGACGTGCCGCGATGAGCCTCGGCACCAGGTCGAGGTCCGCGCGGATCCACCCGATTCGGAGGCCACCCCAGACGGTCTTGCTCAGCGATCCGATCGTCACGATGTTCCGCTGAACCGAGGGATCGAGACCGAACCCGAACGGCAGGCTCTCGAAGGGCCGATCGATGTTGAGGTCCGCGGTGGTCTCGTCCGCGACGACGATCGCACCGGCATCTGCGGCCGATTCGGCCAGCATGCGACGCGTGTGCTCGCTCATCGTCGCGCCGGTCGGGTTCTGGAAGTCGGGCATCAGGTACGCAAGGCTCGGCGCCGCCCGGCGCAAAACGTGATCGGCACGCTCGAGATCCCACCCGTACTCGGCATCGACAGGGATCGCGACGAGCCTCGCATCCGCCTCCCGGAGCGCGTCGGCGGCGTGCGGATACGTCGGCGTCTCGATCGCGACACGATCCCCGCGTCGCACGAGCACATCCGTCACGAGCGAGATGGCGCTCTGCGCTCCGGTCGTGACGATGATCTGGTCGGGCACTGTGGGCAGACCGCGCGCCGTATAGCGGTCGGCGATCGCCGTACGGAGCTTGACCGCACCCACGAGGTCATAGCCGGACCGCCCGACCCAACGCGGAGCGTCGGATGCTGCGTCGACGAACAGTGCGCTCAAGCCCGGCCAGGCCGCTGGGCTTGCCCGGTGCAGATCGATCGTGTCCTCGTCCCCCGGCTCCGGGACGTCCGCGATCGGCCCGACGGCACGGACGACGCTGCCCGAACCGCGCAAGCTCGCGACGTGGCCGGACTCGCGCAGATCGCGATATGCGGCGGCGACGGTCGTTCGACTCAACCCGAGCCGGGCTGCGAGATCGCGCTCAGCGGGGAGGGCCGTACCCGGTGCGATACGGCGGTCCAGGCACAACATCCGAACCGCATCGGCGAGCCCCCGGTATGCGGGCGCGCTGTCGCGCCATTCTCCGAGGAGCTGGACGAGCGCACGGGAAGACAGTCGCGAATCGGCCATCCGTCCACCATACGGTGATTGGCCTCTACCAAAAAGGCCAATATTCGGATTGGCTCTTGATTATGTTCCTCTCCACCGGTCCAACAGCACGCGCGTCAGCTAAACGGAGCGTCTCGGCATCGGCGTCCGTACCGTTTCGGGCTCGTCGCGTCACGCAATTGCTGCTCGGGCTCATTCTCTACGGAGTCGGTGTGGCCGTTGTCGTCGTCGCGGGCCTCGGAGTGGATCCCTGGACCGTTCTGGCAGAGGGCCTGGCCCTGCGAACCGGGATCGGTCTCGGCTGGATCACCAACATCATCGGACTCGCCGTCCTCGCGCTCTGGATTCCGCTGAGGCAGAAGCCGGGAATCGGGACCATCGCCAACATTCTGGTGGTGGGCACCGCCCTTCAGTTCGCGCTGCCATTAGTGCCGGCGCCGGAGAACCTTCTACAGTCGAGTGCTCTGCTGCTGGGCGGGGTCGCGCTCGTGGGCCTCGCCGGTGGTCTCTACATCGGGGCCAGGTTCGGACCGGGCCCGCGTGACGGTCTGATGACCGGCATCTCAGCACGCTGGGGGTGGCCCCTGTGGGTAGCGCGCACAGCTGTCGAGGTCACGGTGCTGGCGATCGGGTGGACGCTGGGTGGCACGGTCGGCGTGGGCACCCTTGTCTACGCACTCGCCATCGGACCCGCGAGCCATGCCGCCCTGCGATTGTTCGACACTCAGCGGCGGCCTACACACCGGGCAACCCCCGCGGCCCACGGCTGACCAGAAGCGGCCGCGCCCGCTTCAGTGTTCCTGGAACCTCGGCCAGTCACTCCCCGGGCGCATCCGCGAGTAGAGCGCGGACTTCGCGACATCCATCGTGGGATATGTCCCCGCGGATGACTCGGCTGCCGCCATCGTGACGGTGTACCCATCTGCATCTTTGCGGATCGTCCCGACCACACCGGATTCGCCGAACGCGACCCAGATCGTGCGGGTCTTCGTCGTGTTATTCATCATCGAACTCCTTTCGACGGTGGCGACGTTACGCCTGACCCGAGAACAGCACCAGGGGTCAGGACAGACTGCCCCGCACGTGCCGCGCGATCGCCGCGTAAACCGTCTCGACGACCTCGCGAGGGGCATCGCTGAGATTGAACCCATGGCCGACATTCGGTAGATCGATGTGCTCGCGCAGAGCACCGACGCCCGCTAGCCGCGCGGCGTAGCGAATCTCTTCCTCGCGAAGGATGTCTCTCTCCGCCGTGACGATGAGCGCTGGCGAAATACCTGTCAAGTCCGCACCGTCCGCGCTCGAGGCTGGCGAGATCAATCGGTCGGTCCGGCGCTCCACGTCAGGACAGTAAGCGGTGTCGAAAGTCGGCCCCATCCGAGCGAGAAGCGTCTCTTTACCCTCCGAGAGCTTGGTCTTCGCCGGCACGGTCAGGTCCAGCGGCGGGTACATCAGCACCTGGAGGCTGACGTGCGGCGTCCCCCTTTCGAGCGCGAGACGTGCTGCACCAGCGGCAAGCGCGCCCCCCGCCGACTGTCCACCCAGGACCAGCTTGTCGCCCAGCCACGGGCGCTCCATGGAGGTTGCCCACACCGCGACGTCGTACGCCTGCTCGACGGGTCCGGGGAATCGAGACTGCGGGGCCGGAATGTAGTCGACGTTGACGACGGTGACCCCAGCGTTGGCAGCGATATAGCGGCACAGCGCGTCATCCTGCTCCGGATGCCGCATGACGAAACCGCCGCCGTGGAAGTTCACGTAGACCCCCTTGCCGGAGGAACCGTCGGAAGGCGCATAGACCTGGGCATCCACGGCGCCGTGGCGCGTATGGATCGTCGCGTCTCGAAGGGTCACGGGGATCTCGGCAAAAGAGAGATCAGCCCGGGCGGGCATGTTGTTTGGAAGCCTCTGCATCAGCTTCGCGACCGTATCGGCCAACCACAGCGGCATCGCCACGTCGGACTCCTCCCAGGCTGTGCCCCCGACTGGACTCGAACCAGTAACCGTCGGATTAGAAGGCCGATGCTCTATCCATTGAGCTACGAGGGCGCCCGATCAGGTTATCGCCTCGCCGCCGAGGTCGCCGGGTGGGTCCATACCCATGGATAAGATGACGAAATGCCAGCGCACGAGAACGACCGGCTCGTTTGGATCGACTGCGAGATGACGGGGCTCGACCTCGACCAGGACGAACTGGTCGAGATAGCCGTCGTTGTCACGGACTTCGAACTGCGCGTGCTCGACCCTGGGTTCCAGATCGTCATCAAGCCCGACCCGTCTGCACTCGAGCACATGAATGACTTCGTCACGGGCATGCACGAGAGTTCGGGCTTGCTCGACGAGATCCCCAACGGCGTGAGTGTCGCCGAGGCGGAGTTCCTCGCCCTCGAGTACGTTCAACGCTTCGCGAACGAGGGCAAGGCGCCTCTCGCCGGCAACACGATCGGCACCGACCGCGCATTCCTCGCGAAGTACATGCCGCGCCTCGATCGCTTCCTCCATTACCGCAGCGTCGACGTGTCGAGCATCAAAGAGCTCGCTCGGCGCTGGTATCCCCGCGCGTACATCCACGCGCCCGCGAAGGATGGCGGACACCGCGCGCTGGCCGACATCCGCGAATCGATACGGGAGCTGGCCTACTACCGCCAGGCCGTGTTCGTGCCGCAGCCCGGCCCCACGAGCGACGGCGCGCGTGCGGCTGCGGCTGCCGCCGTGTCTTCGTACGCCCCAGGGGTGTAATACAATTGCTGGGTTACCCGGGCACACGGGTACATGGTGGGTATAGCTCAGTTGGTAGAGCGCGGCCTTGTGGTGGCCGATGTCGCGGGTTCGAGCCCCGTTACTCACCCCAATGATCGAACTGGATGCTGAGGCGTTCGAGGCGCTCGTCGTCTCGGAGCTCGACGCGCTCCCCGACGAGATGGTCGAAGGACTCGATAACGTCGTCTTCGTGGTGGAGGACCGCCCCGAGGACGGCAGCCTCGACCTGCTCGGCCTCTACGACGGCACGTCGCTGACGGAGCGGGACCGCTACGGAATCGGTGAGCTACCCGACCGCATCATCGTCTACCGAGAGCCGCACCTCGCCGCGTGCGAAAACGAGGACGAACTGCGCGACGAGATCCACACGACCCTCGTCCACGAAATCGCGCACTTCTACGGGATCGACGACGACCGCCTCCACGAGTTGGGATGGGCGTGATGTCGATCGCCCTACCCGACGTCGACCGCGAGGTCCAACAGCGCGAGAGCCCCGAACATCCTGCCGTCTGGCAGACCGTCGTGTGGAACGATCCCGTGAACCTGATGAGCTACGTCGTTCATGTTTTCCGCAGCTACTTCGGCTTCTCCACCGATCGTGCGACAGCGCTGATGATGGATGTGCACGAACGCGGTCACGCGGTTGTGGCAGAAGGGCCGCGCGAACAGATGGAACTGCACGCGCAGGCCATGCACGACTACGGCCTGTGGGCCACCGTTCGGAGGATCCCCCGATGACTGAGAACGCGCTCATCCTCACGATCTCGCGTCTGGAGGCTCAGCAACTCGCCGACCTCGTCGCCCAGTTCTCGGAACTGCTCGAACCGCACGCGGTCGCCGATGCCGATGCGTCCGACGCTTCGAACGATCCGGCACTCGCGCGACTCGCGCCGAACCCGTACCCCGATGACGCGGACGCCGCAGCAGAATTCCATGACGCAACGCGCCACGATCTGCTCGAGCGCCGGCAGCACGACGCACTGCGCGTGCTCGCCGATCTCGCGCCCTCATTCGCGTCCGGCGATCCCGATGACCCTGATCCGGCGGCGGACACGATCGATCTGGCGATCGAAGGGGACGCGGGGTGGGCCTGGATGCGCACACTCACCGCAATCCGTCTCGTCATTGCCACGCGCCTCGGCATCTCGGGCGAGGACGACGATCACGACCCCGAAGACGACCGTTTCGCTGTCTACGACTGGATCGGTTACCGACTCGACGGGATTGTTCGAGCGATGGAAACCGCCGACTGAAACCGCCCGCCAGACCACGGTGCGGTCGCGTGGTCAGGCCGCATCAGGGCATGCCGCATCAGGGCATCGCGACCACGATCGTCGCGTGCTGTGCGGGTTCGTCCGCACGGATGTGCCCTCGCTCTTGAGCGGCCCAGCGGTCCCAGTGGGGACGATAGGTGTCGCCGTCGCGCAGCAGGGCACGACGTTTCCGTGCCTCCTCGGGCGCTTCCACCCACACGGCTATGTCGCTCAACCGAAGCGTCTGGGCCGTGATGATGCCCGAGCCTTCCACGATGAGCGGCAGCGACGGATCCACCGCATGCGCCTCGGCCGGAGCATCCGTTTCCCAATCATGCCTGCGCCACACGCCCATCAAGCCGCGCGCGTGGGGGACGAGGATGTCTTGACGGGCGATCTCGACGCCGTATTCCAGTCCGTCCCAGCCGGGATAGATCGAGTCGAGCGCGACCAGCTGAACCCGACCCGACGACGGCCACTGCCGCACGAGCGCCGCCGCGAGCCTCGTCTTTCCTGCCCCGCTCTGGCCGTCGATCAGCACGACGGGGTTCAGGGCGTCGAGACCGCGCAGTTCGCGCACGATGCGCGCGACGGCGGTCTGGGACGCCGCGGCGAGGGGGTCGTCGGGCGTGGATCTACTTCTTGAGGGCGCGGATGACACGGCTGAGCGCCCGACCGGCAACCCACACGAACGGGATCCCAACGGCGAGCAGCGCGATCACGTTCGGCTCGAAGCGCAGATCGTCGCCCCGGCGGATGTAGGCGCCGAACGGCAACGAGTAGCCGCCACCGCCGCCACCCTCATTACCCTTCTCGTCCGAGCCGCCGCCGAAGCCGTGCCACGTTGCGGCGACGGGGATGATACGGACACCGTCGACGTCCTGCTGATCGCCGTAGGCGCTGCTGACGCCGAAGTGAACGGACTGCTTGGCGAGGTCCTGTGCAATGTTGGGCATCCCCCCACGCTAGCGCGCGATCCCGCCGGTGACGAGGGGCTTGCGGACGCGATCAATCACGGATCGCGGGCGGGCGCGGATGCGACGGAAGTGCCGTCGGACGCTCCGTTCGGCCTACGAAGGTGGCCCGCATGACCGCGGCGCCGCCGAAGCGAGCGGACGCCGCATCCAGCGTGTCTTCGAGCTTGCGACGGTCTTCGTCGTCGTCCCAGAGGGATTGCCCGTGTGCAGCCGGCCGAAGATTCTCGGCCCGTACCCCGAGCAGACGAATCGGCTGGCGGGCCTCGATCGATGCGAAAAGGTCGCGGGCTTCATCGCCGATGCGCTGGCCGACGTCCGTCGGTTCTGAAAGGGTGCGCGACCGGCTGATCGTCGTGAAATCCGCGAAACGGACCTTTATCGCGACGGTCGCGGCGTCCCAACCACCCTTGCGCAGGCGCCTCGCGACCCGGTCGGATAGTCGCAGAAGTTCGGAGCGCAGGAACGCCGGGTCCCAGACGTCCTCATGAAACGTCTCTTCGTGCCCGATGCTCTTCTCGACACGCGTCGTAGACACCTCGCGGGGATCGATTCCGCGAGCGAGTTGCGAGAGCCGTTCGCCCGATGCGGGCCCGACGATGCGATCGAGGACGTCCCGGGGCGTTTCGATGAGGTCGGCGATCGTGCGGATGCCTCGCGCCTCGAGAGACTCGGCGGACTTCGGCCCAACCCCCCACATCGCGCGGACGGAGCGCGGGCGGAGGAATGCTTCCGTCTCTGCGGCCGACACGATCAACATGCCGTCAGGTTTGCTGATGGTCGAGGCCATCTTGGCGACATGTTTGGTCGCTGCGACTCCGACGCTGCACGTCAGCCCGGTCTGATCCTGGACACGCTGCCGGAGCATCCGAGCGATCGCTCCCGGACTACCCCAGAGCCTGCGCGCGCCGCGGACGTCGAGGAACGCTTCGTCGATCGACAGCGGTTCGACGAGCGGCGTGACGTCGTGGAAGATGCTCATGACCTCGGACGAGAGCGCAAGATAGCGGTCGAAATGCGGTGTGACGACGATCGCCGCGGGGCAGAGCCGGAGGGCCTGCGAGACGGGCATCGCCGAGCGAACACCGAAACGGCGAGCCTCGTAGGACGCGCTCGAGACGACCGAGCGACCTTCGGGCGCGCCGACGATGATCGGCTTGCCGCGGAGCGACGGGTTATCGAGCACTTCGACGGCGGCGTAGAACGCATCCATGTCGACGTGCAGGATTCCGGTGCCCGCGTCGTCGGCGTCGTCGGCGGAGACGATCCGCCCACTCCCGTCGCCGCGTCCCATGCATCCATTGTGACCCGGGGCACCGACACCCGTGGTCCCCAGGTCTCGATCCCTTCGGGATCCGAGAGCCGAGAGTGCACGTTCGCGCAGCGAACGTGCACTCTCGGCTCTATGGATCCCTACAAAGCCGCGGCGCGCTCCAGGACCAGCTCGCGCACGCGGGCCGCGTCGGCCTGCCCGCGCATGGCCTTCATGACGGCACCGATGACCGCGCCGGCGGCCTGCACCTTGCCGTCGCGGATCTTCTCGAGCACGTCCGGCTGAGCCTTCAGCGCCTCATCGATCGCGGCGATCAACGGTCCGTCGTCAGACACGACCGCCAGTCCGCGAGTGTCGACGACCTCTTGCGGCGTGCCCTCCCCCGCGATGACGCCCTCCAGCACCTGGCGCGCGAGCTTGTCGTTGAGGGTTCCGGCATCGACGAGGGCCTGCACCGCCGCGACGTCCGTCGGCGAAATGAGATCGGATGCCTCGCGCCCGGCGGCGTTTGCCAGTCGGGTGATCTCACCCGTCCACCACTTCCGCGCGGCCGCGGGCGATGCGCCGGCAGCGACAGTTGCCGCCAGCTCAGCGAGCAGGCCTCCGTTGGCGACATCCTGGAACTCGAGGTCGGTGAAGCCCCACTCGGCTTTCAAGCGACGGCGACGAGCGGGCGGCGCCTCGGGAAGCGCGGCGCGCAGCTCTTCGATCAGCTCGGGTGCGGGCACCACGGGCAGCAGATCGGGCTCCGGGAAGTACCGGTAGTCGTCGGCATCCGACTTCGGACGACCCGGCGACGTCGTGCCCGTGTCTTCGTGCCAGTGCCGCGTCTCTTGCGTGATCGTGCCACCGGCGGCGAGGATCGCGGCCTGGCGCTGGATCTCGTACCGCACGGCCCGCTCGACCGAGCGCATCGAGTTGACGTTCTTCGTCTCGGTGCGGGTGCCGAGCTTCTCCTGGCCGCGGGGACGCAGCGAGACGTTCGCGTCACAGCGCAGGTTTCCGCGCTCCATCTTGGCGTCCGAGATATCGAGCGCGAGCACGATGTCCCGGATCGTCTGCACGTAGGCCTTGGCAATTTCGGGCGCGCGATGCTCGGCACCGTAGATCGGCTTCGTGACGATCTCGACGAGCGGGACGCCCGCGCGGTTGTAGTCGACGAGCGAATACTCCGCACCTTGGATGCGCCCGGTCGAGCCGCCGACGTGCGTGAGCTTGCCGGCATCCTCTTCCATGTGCGCGCGCTCGATCGGCACGACCACCTCGGTGCCGTCCTCGAGCTCGACCGTCACGCTGCCTTCGAACGCGATGGGTTCGTCGTACTGCGAGATCTGATAGTTCTTGCCGAGGTCCGGGTAGAAGTAGTTCTTCCGAGCGAAGCGGCTGGACGGCGCGATCTGACAGCCGAGGGCGAGACCCAGGCTGATCGAAAAGCGCACGGCCTGCTCGTTCACGACGGGCAGCGAGCCCGGCAGACCGAGGTCCACGGGTGCCAGATCGGTGTTCGCGGGACGACCGAACGAGTTCGGTGCGGCGGAGAACATCTTGGTCGCGGTGTTGAGTTCGACGTGGACCTCGAAACCGAGCACGGGCTCGAACAGTTCGAGCGCCTTGTCGAAGTCCATCAGCGGGGCCTTGGCCATCAGGAAACCCCTCCTCGGGTGGTGAGAGCGGGCGCTCGGTCGAGCAGTGGTCCGCCCCAGGCATCCTCGAGCAGTGTTTCGAGCGCCGCCCCGACCCGGTACAGGCGCGCGTCTTCCCGAACGGGCGCGAGGAATTGGATGCCGACGGGCAGACCGTCTTCTTCTGCCAGCCCCGACGGGATCGATATTCCGGGTACACCGGCAAGGTTCGCCGGGATCGTCGTCACGTCGTTGAGGTACATCTGGAGCGGGTCGTCGATCCGTTCGCCGAGGCGGAACGCTGTCGTCGGCGCGGACGGCGTCGCGATGACGTCGACGGCCCCGAAAGCGGCGTCGAAGTCGCGCTGGATGAGCGTGCGGACCTTCTGCGCCGAGCCGTAGTACGCGTCGTAGTAGCCGGCAGACAGGGCATAGGTGCCGAGGATGATGCGGCGCTTGACCTCGTCGCCGAAACCCGCCTCGCGGGTCGCAGCCATGACATCCTCGACCGTCGCATTGCCGCTCGGCGTGACCCGCATGCCGAAACGCACCGAGTCGAACTTGGCCAGGTTGCTGGATGCCTCGGCGGGCAGAATCAGGTAGTACGCGGCCACGCCGTACTCGAAGTGGGGGGCGCTGATCTCGACGATCTCGGCGCCGTTCGCCTCGAGCAGCGCGAGCGAGGCACGAAAGGATGCGGAGACACCGGCCTGGAATCCGCTGTCGGGCAGTTCGCGGACCACGCCGACACGCAAACCCTTCAGCACATCACCGCGGGCGCCCTCGCGGGCGGCCTCGGCGAACGAGGGCCAGACGTCCGTGAGCGACGTCGAGTCGCGGTGGTCGTGCCCGCCGATGACATCGTGCAGCAGGCCCGCGTCGAGCACGGAACGCGTGACAGGACCGACCTGGTCAAGGCTCGAGGCGAGCGCGATCGCGCCGTAGCGGCTGACGCCGCCGTACGTCGGCTTGACGCCGACCGTGCCGGTCAAATGCGCCGGCTGGCGGATGGACCCGCCCGTGTCGGAGCCGAGCGCGAGGGGCGCCTCGAAGGCGGCGACGGCCGCAGCGGACCCGCCACCCGATCCGCCCGGGACGCGGTCGAGATCCCACGGGTTGTGGGTCGGCCCGTACGCCGAGTGCTCGGTCGACGAGCCCATGGCGAACTCGTCCATGTTGGTCTTGCCGAGCGGCACGAGTCCCGCGGCGCGCGAGCGCGCGACGACGGTTGCGTCGAAGGGAGACATGTACCCCTCGAGGATGCGTGAGCCGCTCGTCGAGGGCATGTCGGTCGTGACGAGCACGTCCTTGATCGCCAGGGGCACACCGGCCAGAGGGCCGAGCTCGTCGCCCGCGGCACGGCGGCGGTCGATGTCGGCCGCGACGTCGAGGGCGTGGTCACTGACGTGCAGGAACGCGTGGACGTCGCCGTCAACGGCGGCGATGCGGTCGAGGTGAGCCCGGGTGGCCTCGACGCTCGAGACATCGCCCTTCGCGAGCTTCTCGGACAGCGCTGCGGCGCTCAGGCGCGTGAGATCGGTCACTGTTCCTCCCCCATGATCGCGGTGACGCGGAATCGTCCGTCTGCAGCATCCGGGGCATTCTGCAGTGCCTGCTCGAGGGTCAGGGTTTCGCCGACGACGTCGGGACGGAAGACGTTCTGGAGGGGCACGGGGTGGCTCGTCGCGGGGACATCCGGGGTGGCGACCTGCGACACCTTGGCGATGTTGTCGACGATGACGTCGAGCTCTCCGGTGAGACGGTTCACCTCCTCGTCGGTCAGCTGGATCCGGGCGAGCACGCCCAGATGGCGCACGAGTTCGGGGGTGATTTCAGACACTGCCCTATTCTAGGCGGCGCCCTCGCCCCGCCCCGTCCGCGCCTGGTGCACGGCAATAGGCTGACAACATGACGACGACGTATGAGCCGCCCAGACCGTGGATTCAGAGCTACGCCGAGGGAGTTCCGAGCGACTTGGACCCGGTGAGCGGTTCGCTCGTCGACATCGTCGAGGCATCCGCACGCGATTATCCGGATGCTCCGGCCCTGCAGTTTTTCGGACGCACCACGTCATACCGCGACCTTCAGCAGCAGATCGAGCGTGCGGCTGCGGGCCTGCGCGCACAGGGCGTCAAGCGCGGTGATCCGGTAGCGATCGTGCTGCCGAACTGTCCGCAGCACATCGTCGCGTTCTACGCCGTGCTGCGGCTCGGGGCCGTCGTCGTGGAACACAACCCGCTCTACACGCCGCGAGAACTGCGCAAACAGTTCGAAGACCACGGCGCCGTGCACGCGATCGTCTGGAACAAGGTCGTGCAGTCCGTTCAGGAGTTCCCCGCCGACCTGGCGGTGCAGACGATCGTCTCGGTCGACGTCACGCGCGCCATGCCCGCGCGCACGCGATTCGCGCTCAAGCTGCCGATCAGCAGGGCACGCGAGGCGCGCGCCGCGCTCACCACACGGGTGCGCGGCACGGTGCCGTGGGAGAGCATCGTCGCGGCCGCCCCCCTCCCCGCGACCGTCGCGAAACCCGAGACCGACGATCTGGCCATCATCCAATACACGAGTGGCACGACGGGAACCCCGAAGGGCGCCTCGTTGACTCACCGCAATCTGCTCTCGAATGCCGCACAATCGCGGGCCTGGGTCCCGTCGATCCGGCGAGGTGAAGGATGCGTTGTCTACGCCGTCCTTCCGATGTTCCACGCCTACGGCCTCACCCTGTGCCTGACCTTCGCGATGTCGATGGGCGCGCGGCTCGTGCTGTTCCCGCGTTTCGACCCGGACATGGTGCTTGCGGTCACCAAGAAGCATCCGGCGACGTTCCTCCCCCTCGTGCCGCCCATCGCCGATCGCCTGCTGAAGGCCGCACTCGAGCAGGGAGTCTCGCTCGACGGAACCGAGGTCGCGATCTCCGGCGCGATGGCGCTGCCCCATGACCTCGTGGTGCCGTTCGAGGCCACCTCGGGTGGATACCTCGTCGAGGGGTACGGTCTGAGCGAGTGCTCCCCCGTTCTGATGGCGAACCCCGTCGCCGACAACCGGGTGCCGGGAACCGTGGGTCTGCCGCTCCCCGGTACCGAGTGCCGGGTCGTCGACCCCGATGAGCCCACCCGTGATGTGCCCGCCGGTGAGCGGGGCGAACTGCTCGTCCGCGGTCCCCAGGTATTCGGCGGCTACTACGGCAAGCCCGAAGAGACCGACAAGGTGTTCGTGGACGGGTGGTTCCGCACCGGAGACATCGTCACGATCGACGATGCGGGGTTCGTCCGGATCGTCGATCGCATCAAGGAGCTCATCATCACGGGTGGGTTCAACGTCGCCCCGACCGAGGTCGAGATTGCGCTCCGCCAGCACCACCAGGTCGAGGATGCCGCGGTCGTGGGTCTTCCGAGCGAGCACTCGGGTGAAGAGGTCGTCGCCGCGATCGTCCCTGTAGCGGGTGCCACTCTGGATGAGGAGTCCGTGCGCGAATTCGCCCGCGGCATCCTGACGCCCTACAAGGTTCCCCGCCGGATCTTCGTCGTTGACGAGCTCCCCAAGTCCCTGATCGGCAAGGTTCTGCGCCGACAGGTGCGCGAATCGCTGCTCCAGCTCACGACCGGGCGCTAGCTCGAAATTCGCCGCTACGCGCGGAGCTCCCCCGGACGCGGCTGAACCCACGGCGCATTCGCGTAGCCGTCTTCCCAGGGGAATCGCCCGCTCTTGTCGTCGTAGGTGAGCTGCAGGAGAGGCACGGATGCTTCCGCGGGCCGCTGATAGAAGCGGTTGGCCGCGAATGCGATCTCACCCGGGTTGGGCACGACCTCGGCCACGACCCGATGCGGCCAATCCGTGAATGACAGCATCTCGCCCGCGACAATATTGCGGCCGCCTCTGATCATCGCCGACACCTCGTTCAGGACCCCCGATGCCGTGTTCGGTCCTACTCCGACGATCAGCAACTCCGGATGACCGACGCCGAAGAGTCCCACTGTGTAGGCGAACGATGCTTCGCGATGCTTGCTGTCGCCTCCGACGTACTGCAGGTAGACGCCGTGGGCACGAATGATCTGTGCCGTGTGCTCGTCTTCCTGGTCGAGCCATGCCTGGATCTCGAGATCCGAATTCGATGACATGTTGTTCCCCTCTCGTTTCGACGAGAGTAGAACATAGGTACGACACTCAGTCCGCGTCGGGATCCAACGCCTCGAGCGCCGAGGGTCCCTCGGTCACGAGCAGACGGAATTGTGCGGCGTCGATGATGCGCACGCCGAGTTCTTCCGCCTTGCCGAGCTTCGAACCCGCGCCCGGGCCCGCCGCAACGAAGTCCGTCTTCTTCGAAACACTCGAGGCGGACTTTCCGCCCGCCGCGATGATCGCCTCCTGCGCACCCTCGCGGGTGTAGCCCTCGAGGGACCCGGTGGCGACGACGGTAATGCCCTCGAGCACCCCGCCCTCGACGACCGCGGCGCCCGGACCGGGGTGCCCAGGGGTCGCGAGCTGCGCGCCCGCGGCCATCCAACGCTCGACGATCTCTTGATGCCAGTCGACCTCGAACCAGTCGATCAGGGCGTCCGCGATGATGCCGCCGACGCCCTCGACGGCGGCGAGGTCCTTACGAGAGGCCCGTCGGATCTCGTCAACCGAGCCGAACCATTGCGCCAGCGCCCGTGCCGCGACCGGACCGACGTGGCGGATGTTGAGCGCGACCAGAAAGCGCCAGAGGTCCTTCGTCTTCGCCTTCTGCAGCTCCTCGAGGAGCGTGATCGCCTGAGCGGATGGCTGTGGGCCCGTCAGCCCCTGTTTCTTCTCAGCCGGTGACAGATTGCGCCGGAACGGCGCCCGGCGGACCCGCTTTCCCGTCTTTTCGTCGACGCGAGGCTCACCCGTTTCGGAATCGCGCACGATGACCTCGATCGGAACGAGCTGTTCAATCGTCAGGTCGAAGAGTCCGGCCTCGGTCTCGAGGGGAGGGATCGCGGGGGTCGATGGCTGCGTCAGCGCCGCTGCGGTCACTTCGCCGAGCGCCTCGATGTCGAGGGCGCCGCGCGATCCGATGTGCTCGACCCGGCCGCGAACCTGCGCGGGGCAGGCGCGCGTATTCGGGCAGCGTAGATCGATGTCGCCTTCTTTCGCGGGAGCGAGCGTCCACCCGCATTCCGGACACTCCGTCGGCATCACGAACTCGCGCTCGGTGCCGTCTCGCAACTCGACCACCGGTCCGAGCACCTCGGGGATCACATCGCCCGCTTTGCGCAGCACCACGGTGTCGCCGATGAGAACACCCTTGGCGCGCACGACATCCTGATTGTGGAGGGTCGCTTGGCGCACGACCGACCCCGCGACGCGGGCGGGGGCCATGACGGCAAAGGGGGTGGCCCTTCCGGTCCGTCCCACCGACACCACGATGTCGAGCAGCTTGGTGTTGACCTGCTCGGGCGGGTATTTGTATGCGATCGCCCAGCGCGGCGCGCGGCTCGTGGCACCGAGTTCGTCGTGCAGGGCGAGCTCATCGACCTTGACCACGATTCCGTCGATCTCATGCTCGACGTCGTGGCGGTGCTCGCCGTAGTGCTCGACGAACGCCGTGACCCCGTCGATGGTGTCCGTCGTCTGGTAATACGGGCTCGTCGGAAGACCCCATTCCTTCAGCAGCGCGTAGATTTCACTCTGCGAGTCGACGGGTGGGCGCTCCCACGCCCCGATGCCGTGTACGAACAGGCGGAGCGAGTCGAGGCGGGCCTGGCCGGCTTCAAGCTCGAGCCCGTCCTTTTTGTCGAGTTGTTGGCGCAGGCCTCCGCTCGCGGCGTTCCGCGGATTCGCGAACGCGGGAAAACGACGCTCGGCGCTGATCCGCGCCTTGTCCTCGTCGAACGCGCGTGAGCGTGCGCGTGTCTCTTCGACCGCACGATCCCGCATGTCCGCCTGCAGCGCGTTGAGTGCGGCGAAGGCAGCCACGGGGATGAAGACCTCGCCCCGTACTTCCACGATCGGCGGATGCCCCGTGCCCGCCAAGCGTTGCGGGATGCCGGTCACCCGAACCGCATTGAATGTGACGTCTTCGCCGACGCGTCCATCACCGCGCGTGGCCGCCGACGTCAGCACGCCGTTCTCGTAGCGGAGACTTATCGCGAGTCCGTCGATTTTCAGTTCGGTCAGCCATCGGACGGCTCGGCCGGCACCGGCCTGAGCCTTCGCGCACCACTCCCGCAACTCATCGAGCGAGAAGACGTTGTCGAGGCTCAGCATCCGCTCGGCGTGTTCGACCGGCGCGAACTGCGTCCCCTGAGCGGCACCGACCGTCAGTGTCGGTGAATCCTGCCCCTGCAGTTCGGGGTACAGCCGCTCGATCGCCTCGAGCCGATGCATCCACGCGTCATACGTTGCGTCGTCCACCAGTTCGGCGTCGCGTCCGTAGTAGGCGTCCCGCGCCCCGAGGATCTGCTCGGACAGGGTCCGCACCTCATCGCGCGCCTGCTCAAGCGTCAGGTCGGGAAGTTCGGATGCTTCGGAATCCACCGGTGCTTCAGCTGCCACCGGTTCAGTTTAGGTTCGGCCCCCGACATCCGTCCGCTTGCCCGCCAGCGCCGTGGCAG
>NZ_HG779586.1:0-21331 GCF_000582705.2 Microbacterium sp. C448 | reverse complement strand
CCGCCGGCACCGCCGAGACCGTGCGGTCGATCGTGAACTGTCCGAGCACGCGCGTGCCGGCGTACAGCACCGCGGTCTGGCCAGGGGCGACACCATCGAGGGGCACGTCCGGGCGCACCACGAGTCGCGGCATCCCATCGCCGTCCACGTCGGAACTCGCCACGAAACTCAGCGTCGCGGGCACGGGATCCGCATGCGCGCGGATCTGAACGTGGCACGCCAGATCCGAGCCGACGGACAGAGCTGCAGAACCCGCCCACGTGAAGCGGTCGCCCGAGATCTCGGCGATCGCGAGCGCCTCGCGCGGCCCGACGACGACCGTGTTGGACACCGGACGCACCTCGAGAACGAACCGGGGCTTACCGTCCGCTGCGGGCACGCCGAGCGCGAGTCCGCGACGCTGCCCGACCGTGAAGGCATGCGCCCCCTCGTGAGCACCGACGACGGCACCGGATGCGTCGACGATGTCGCCGGGAGCCGTGCCGACCCGATCGGCCAACCACCCGCGCGTGTCGCCGTCCGGGATGAAGCAGATGTCGTGACTGTCCGGCTTCTGAGCCACGGTCAGCCCTCGTGCCTCAGCCTCGGCCCGCACGAGCGCCTTGGTGGGGGTCTCGCCGAGCGGGAAGAGTGTGTGCGGCAGTTGTTCGGCCGTCAGCACGCCCAGCACGTAGGACTGATCCTTCGCCGCGTCGCTGGCGCGGTGCAGCTCGAGTTCGCCGGATGCTCCCGGCCCGACAATCGCGTAATGCCCCGTGACCACCGCGTCGAAGCCGAGGTCGAGCGCCTTCTCGAGGACCGCGGCGAACTTGATCCGCTCGTTGCAGCGCATGCACGGGTTCGGTGTGCGGCCCGCGGCGTACTCGTTGACGAAGTCCTCGATGACGTCGTCCCGGAAGCGCTCCGAGAAGTCCCACACGTAGAACGGGATGCCGAGGCGGTCGGCCGCGCGGCGGGCGTCCATCGCGTCCTCGATGGTGCAGCATCCGCGGCTTCCGGCGCGGAGCGTTCCGCCGGCCCGGGAAAGAGCGAGATGCACGCCGGTGACCTCGTGGCCCGCGTCGACCGCGCGCGCGGCAGCCACCGCGGAATCCACCCCGCCGCTCATCGCCGCCAAAACACGCATCCGTCGATTCTACGCGGGGCCCCTCCGTACGGGTCCGCTCCGCTGTCGCACATCGACGCGCAGCCGGGTCGGGAGCATCGATGTGCGACAGCCGAGCGTCGCCTGCGGGCTCAGGCGCGCGGGGTGCGGGACGACAGACCCGCGCGCCGGGCACGGTCGTACGCCGCGGGGAGGACGGCGAGAAGCGCGTCCACATCGGCCCGCGTCGACGTCCGCCCCAGGGTGAAGCGCAGGGCGCCCGCGGCGACGTCGGGCGCGATGCCCATCGCAAGAAGCACATGGGATGGCTCGGGCACACCCGCCTGGCAGGCCGATCCGGTCGACACCGCTACACCGGCCGCATCGAGCAGCAACAAGAGTGAATCGCCCTGTGCACCGGGAAGAACGACGTGCAGGTGTCCGGGCAGACGATCCACGTCGGCCGCAGACACCACAAGGTCGGGGATCGCCGCCCGCAGACCCTCCTCGAGCGTGTCGCGGAGCGACGCGACCCGCCGGGCCTCCGCTGCCAACTCCGCCACGGCGAGCTCGGCGGCGACCGAAAAGGCAACCGCGCCCGCGACATCCTGGGTCCCTGCGCGAAGACCCCGCTGCTGCCCGCCTCCGTGCAGCAGCGCCTCGAGCGTGACGTGGCGCGACACGACGAGCGCCCCGACGCCGACCGGCCCGCCGACCTTGTGGGCCGAAACGCTCAGCGCCACGAGCCCGGCGCCTCCGCGAGCGTCCGCGCGCAGCTCGTGGAACGAGAGGGGCACGTGCCCGAAGGTGCCGACCGCATCGATATGCAGCGGGACTCCCGCATCCGCGGCGATCGCGGATGCCTCGGCCACGGGCTGTAGCGAGCCGACCTCGTTGTTGGCCCCGAGGAGGGTGACCACGGCGGCGCGTTCGTCCGCAAGTGCCGCACGCCAGGCCGCCAGGTCGACCCGGGCATTCGCATCGATCGGCACCCAACGGACCTCTGCCTCGCCGCTCGACGTGAGCCAGCGGACGGTGTCGAGCGTGGCGTGGTGCTCGCCGTCGGGCACGACCATCAGGTTCCGCCCCGTCGCCGCGCGGCGGGCGCGCAGCAAGCCGACGAGAGCCAGATTGATCGACTCGGTGCCACCCGACGTGAACACGACCTCGATCGGTTCGCACCCCAGAGCGGTCGCCAGACGGTCGCGAGCGTCCTCGAGCAGCCGCCGCGCATCCTGACCGGCGCCGTGGATCGACGACGCGTTGCCGACGATCTCGGATGCATCGATCCACGCCGCACGCGCCTCGGCCCGCAGAGGGGTCGTCGCCGCGTGGTCGAGGTAGGCGTTCACCCCACAACTCTCACACACGGTCGGACCCTTCGACAGGCTCAGGGGCCGCCACCCGCCTCCCGCGTAACCCGCCGGACTCACGTGCTGGTTAGGGTTATCCCCATGGTCAGCCCGACACCGACGACCGACGCGCCCGCTGGGCTCCTCTCGCCCGCGCTCGATGACCTCGGCGTCACCTACACCTCGGAGGGCGGTCGCCTCCGCGTCTGGTCGGGTCACGCCGACGGCATGGACCTCGTCGTGTTCGACGACACAGACCTCGACTGGATCGTCGAGACCCTCCCCCTGCGCCTTGCCGGCGGGTCGGTGTGGGAGGTCACGACACCGCTGCTCCGCCCCGGCACGCGCTATGCCATTCGGGTCAGCGGTCCTGCCGGGCCCGGCAACACCTTCAACCCCCGTACCCTTCTGCTCGACCCATACGCTCGCGGCCTGGTGTCGGGTGGTTTCAGCGACTGGCGCTCTGTTGCTCTCGACGGATCCTTCGACTGGGGCGGAGTCGCAAAACCACGCGTTCCCCTCGATCGAACCGTCATCTACGAGGGGCACCTCAAGGGCCTGACGAAGCGTCACCCCGCGGTTCCGCCTGCGCTGCACGGCACCTACGCCGGGCTCGCCAACCCGGCGATGATCGAGTATCTCGTGGGGCTCGGCGTGACGAGCGTCGAGTTGCTGCCGGTCCACGCATTCGCGAGCGAACCGCGGCTGCACCAGCTCGGGCTCAGCAACTACTGGGGCTACAACACCCTCAACTTCTTCACCCCGCACGCCGCCTACGCCACCGAGGCGAGCAGGCGTGAGGGCCCCGAGGCGATCCTGCGCGAGTTCAAGGGCATGGTTCGGTTGCTGCACGAGGCCGGTCTCGAGGTCATCCTCGATGTCGTCTACAACCACACCGCCGAAGAGGGTGTCGGGGGTCCGCGTTCGAGCTTCCGCGGCATCGACAACCGTTCGTATTACCGCCAACTCGACGACGGCACCTACGTCGATGAGACCGGATGCGGCAACGCGGTGAACACAGCGACGGATGCTGCGGCGCGACTCATCCTCGATTCGCTCCGGTATTGGGCGAACGACCTGCAGATCGATGGGTTCCGCTTCGACCTTGCTGCGACCCTCGGCCGCGACGCGCAGCACCACTTCACCCCCGACCATCCCCTGCTGCAGACGATCATGGACGACCCGGCGCTCGCCGACGTGAAGATGATCGCCGAGCCCTGGGATGTCGGCATGGGCGGCTGGCAGACCGGCAACTTCGGGACCGGCTGGAGCGAGTGGAACGACCGTTACCGCGACCGCGTCCGCAACTTCTGGCTCTCCGACGTCGATTACGCGCGCCGGGCCTCGACTGCCCCGGTCGGGATCGGCGGTTTCGCAACGCGCCTCGCCGGCTCGTCGAACACGTTCTCGCACGAGCGCGGACCACTCGCGAGCGTCAACTTCGTCACCGCCCACGACGGTTTCACGCTCCGAGATCTCGTCTCATACGACGTCAAGCACAACCTCGCAAACGGCGAACAGAACCGTGACGGCGCGGACACCAACCGCTCGTTCAACCACGGTGCCGAGGGCCCGACCGACGATCCGCAGATCCTCGCCACGCGTCGCAAGGCCATGCGCAATCTGCTGGGAACCCTGCTGCTCTCGTCGGGGATCCCGATGCTTACGGCCGGGGATGAATTCGGTCGCACGCAGCGCGGCAACAACAACGCGTACTGCCACGACTCGGCCCTGACCTGGTTGTCGTGGGACCACGCCGAGTGGCAGAAGGATCTGCAGGAGCACGTCCGCCGGCTCATCACCCTGCGCGGCGAGAACCCTGCCCTCCGGCCCAGCCGGTTCGCCGTTCAGGACCGGCCGACACCCTCGGCATCCGTCATGGACTGGTACGACGAGAGCGGCGCGATGATGTCGATCGACCGCTGGACGAATCCGGCGCACAGGACGATCCAGTACGTCGCGGCGTCCACCCCGGAACACGAGGCCTTCAACCGAATCCTGCTCATGGTGCACGGCAATGAGTCCCCCATCGATGTCACGCTGCCGGACATCGACGGCGTCACCCGCTACGTCGAAATGTGGTCGTCGATCGACGAGCGGCCGAGCGACGTCGAGCAGACCTTCGAACCCGGCGACATCGTGCCTCTGCCGGGCACCTCGATGCGGCTCTTCCGCGCCGAATAACACCGTTCGGCGGGCCGCGCAAGGCGTATCCTCACCTCGGCATGCAAGGTAGGTTCGGGGTGTGGCTGCCCCTTCTGTGAATGCTGTCCCCCGAGCGTGGCGCAGTGCCGCCGCTCTCCCCGTCCGCCCCGCCAGCGCGTGGCCCGATGAGCACATCACGGCCGCCGGCCGCATCCCGATGTTCCAGCCGCGACCTTCCGTGCCGGGTGATCAGTACCGGCCGAGGGCCTACGCGACCGAGGTCGTTCCGTTCATCGTCACGGCGTTCCGTGAGGGACACGACCGCATCGGCGTGCACCTGCGCCTCTTCTCGCCGAGCGGCGACGAATCGCTGCACCGGCTCACGGCGCTGGAGGACGGATTCGATCGCTGGCAGGTGCTTGTCGCCCCGCTCGAAGAGGGTGTGTGGACGTTCCACTTCGAAGCGTTCGCGGATGAGTACGCCACGTGGCGGCACGCCGCGAGCCTCAAGATCGCCGCGGGCGTGGATGCGCCGCTCATGCGCCGGATCGGTTCGGACCTGTTCGAGGGTGCGGGGCGCGAGCGCACCCGACCGGCTGCGGAGCGACGTCTGCTCCAGGCATCCGCTGCTCGTCTGCTCGACCCCGAGGTGTCGGACGAAGACGCGCTCTTGATCGTTCAGGACGCCGCGATCGCCGCGTCCTTCGCGGCCCGCCCGGTCGCCTCGCTCGTCACCGTCGGTGCGACACGAGAACTGCTCGTCGAACGTCGCCGAGCGGGCGTCGGCGCCTGGTACGAGTTCTTCCCGCGCTCGGAAGGCGCCAAACGGCTGAAGGACGGACGCGTCAAGAGCGGCACCTTCCGCACGGCGATGAAGCGGCTGCCGGAGGTCGCGGCGATGGGCTTCGACGTGCTGTACCTGCCCCCGATCCACCCGATCGGCGAGACGCACCGGAAGGGACGGAACAATTCGCTCGTCACCGAGCCCGGCGACCCCGGGTCGCCCTGGGCGATCGGCGGCGCCGCAGGCGGGCACGACACCGTCCACCCCGACCTGGGGACGCTGTCCGACTTCCGCGCATTCGTGAAGGCTGCGCGAACCGAGGGCATCGAGGTCGCGATCGATTTCGCCCTGCAGGCGTCGCCGGATCACCCCTGGGTCACTGAGCATCCCGAATGGTTCACGACCCTTCCTGATGGCTCGATCGCGTATGCCGAGAATCCTCCGAAGAAGTATCAGGACATCTACCCGATCAACTTCGACAACGACTACGAGGGCATCCGCTCGGAGGCCCTGCGGGTCATCCGGCACTGGATCGCTCAAGGCGTCGAGATCTTCCGCGTCGACAATCCCCACACCAAGCCGTTGAAGTTCTGGGAGTGGCTGATCCGCACCGTGAACGCGGAGCATCCCGGGGTTGTGTTCCTTGCCGAGGCGTTCGCGCGCCCGGCGATCATGCAGGGTCTCGCGATGGCGGGATTCCAGCAGAGCTACACGTACTTCACCTGGCGCAACACCAAGGAAGAGCTCGAGGAGTTCCTGACCGGGCTGGCGACCGAGACGGCCGACTTCTTGCGTCCGAACCTGTTCGTCAACACCCCCGACATCCTGACCGAATACCTGCAGTACGGCGGCAGGGCCGGCTACAAGACCCGTGCCGCGATCGCCGCGACGGCTGCGCCCACATACGGCGTCTACGCCGGGTACGAGCTCTACGAGAGCGTGGCCCGACCGGGGTCGGAAGAGAACCTCGACAACGAGAAGTACGAGTACAAGACGCGCGACTGGGCCGGTGCCGAGGCATCCGGTGACTCTCTCGCGCCGTATCTGCGGATGCTCAACCGCGTGCGCAACGAGCATCCTGCGCTGCAGCAGCTGCGCAACCTCCGCACCCATTGGAGCGACGACGAGGCGATCCTGGTCTACTCGAAGCACCTCGACGCTGCCCTCTCACCGGCCGGGCAGGCAGACACCATCATCGTCGTCGCGAACGTGGATCCCCATTCCGCCCGCGAGACGACGGTCTATCTCGACACGACCCTCTGGGGCGTCCAACCCGGGGCGCCCTTCGAGGTCGAAGACCTTGTCACCGGTGCCGTCTGGACCTGGACCGACCGCAACTATGTCCGCCTCGATGCCTTCGCCGAGCCGGTACACATTCTGAAGGTGAGGAGCCCGCGATGACTGTCGTATCTCAGAACGATCTGGATCTTGTTGCCACGGGATCCCACTACTCGCCCCACAGCGTGCTCGGTCAGCACGCGGGTCAGGATGCCTCGGGCCGCGCGATCACCACGATTCGCGTTCGTCGTCCCCTCGCCGAGACCGTGACCGCCATCACGAACGGTAGTGAACGAACAGCGCTCGAGCACGTCCGCAGTGGGATCTGGGAAGGTACCCATCAGGGAGCCCCGGTTCCCTATCTCATCGAGGCGACCTACGCGTCTGCGCCGACGTGGACCGCCGACGACCCCTATCGCTTCACCCCGACCGTCGGCGACCTCGACCTGCACCTGATCGCCGAGGGCCGGCACGAAGAGCTCTGGCGTGTGCTCGGATCTCACCTGCGTGACCACCAGGGCGCGTCGGGCACCTCCTTCGCCGTCTGGGCCCCGAACGCACAGGCGGTGCGTGTCGTCGGCGATTTCAACGGCTGGGACGGCCAGAGTCATCCGATGCGCTCCATGGGGGGCTCAGGAGTATGGGAGCTCTTTGCGCCCGGGGTCGGCGAAGGCTCGGCCTACAAATACGAGCTCCTCACGAGCGACGGACGCTGGATCGTCAAAGCCGACCCGATGGCGCGCTGGGCCGAGGTGCCACCCGCGACCGCGTCCGTCGTGACGAAGGCCCGCCACCTCTGGCAGGACGACGTATGGATGGAGCGACGCGCCCGCACGACGCCCGTCGACCAGCCCATGTCGGTCTACGAGCTCCACCTCGGATCATGGCGTCCGGGCCTGACCTACCGCGCCGCGGTCGACGAGATCATCGGACATGTCACGTCCCTCGGCTTCACCCATGTCGAGTTCCTTCCGCTCGCCGAGCACCCGTTCGGCGGATCCTGGGGGTATCAGGTCACCGGGTACTACGCGCCGACCAGCCGGTTCGGTACGCCCGATGACCTGCGATACCTGATCGACCGACTGCACCAGGCCGGCATCGGCGTGATCATGGACTGGGTGCCGGGCCACTTCCCGAAGGACGAGTTCGCCCTCGCCCGGTTCGATGGGCGTCCCCTTTACGAGCACCCCGACCCCCACCGCGGCGAGCACAAGGACTGGGGCACGTACATCTTCGATTACGGACGCCGCGAGGTTCGTAACTTCCTGGTCGCGAACGCCCTGTACTGGTTCGAAGAGTTCCACGTCGATGGGCTGCGCGTCGATGCGGTCGCCTCGATGCTCTACCTCGACTACTCGCGCAACGAGGGTGAGTGGACCCCCAACATCCACGGCGGACGAGAGAACCTCGAAGCCATCGGGTTCCTGCAAGAGGTCAACGCGACGGCGTACAAGCGCTACCCGGGGATCGCGATGATCGCCGAGGAGTCGACGAGCTACCCCGGCGTAACGGCCCCGACCGACCAGGGTGGCCTCGGGTTCGGGCTCAAGTGGAACATGGGCTGGATGAACGACACGCTCCAGTACTTCGGGCGCGATCCCATGTACCGCGAGCACCACGAGGGCGAGATCACCTTCACCTTCGTCTACGCGTTCAGTGAGAACTTCGTGCTGCCGATCAGCCACGACGAAGTTGTCCATGGCAAGGGCACGCTCGTGTCACGGATGCCTGGTGACCACTGGCAGAAGCTCGCGAATGCTCGGGCGTTCCTCGGATTCCAGTGGGGACACCCGGGTAAGCAACTGCTGTTCATGGGGCAGGAGTTCGGGCAGATCTCCGAATGGTCCGAGGGACGTTCGCTCGACTGGTGGATTCTCGACCAGCCGTTGCACGCGCAGCTTCAGGCCTACGTGTCGGTGCTCAACGAAACGTATCGAAAGCACGCTCCGCTCTGGGCACGCGATCACGACGGTGCGGCCTTCCGCCGATTGTTCGGGTCACATCACAACCCGAACGTCGTGGCGTTCTCACGTACCGACTGGCACGGCAACACCGTCGCCGTGCTCTGCAACTTCTCGGGCGTGCCGGTCCACGACTACGACATCGAGATGCCCGAAGCCGGGGTGTGGACAGAGATCCTCAACTCGGACGCGGTCGAGTACGGCGGGTCCGGGGTGGGTAACTTCGGAGCGGTCAACGCCTCGGCGACTGAAGATGGTGCCGCGCGTGCCACGGTCACCCTGCCGCCGCTCGGCGTGATCTGGTTGCAGCACAACCGCTGACCCGCCTTCGCGAGGGTGCCCGTTCTGGGCGCGAGAGTGCCCGTTCCGGACCCCGGGAGTGCCCGTTCTGAACGCAAACGGGCACCCTCGCGGATGAAACGGGCACCCTCGCGGATACAGGCTCGTCAGAAGAGCAACGAGGCCAAACGACTGCGCGCGCGGATGACGCGGGGGTCGGGGTCGCCGATCAAGCCGAAGAGCTCGAGCAATCGCTCCCGGACGGGCGCACGCTCGTCGTCGGGCAACGCGGCGAACAGGTCGAGCAGGCGTCCGAAGGCGTCGTCCACGTGTCCCCCGGCGATATCGAGGTCGGCGACCGCGAACTGGGCCGCGACATCCGTCGGCGCAGCGGCAGCGGCAGCGCGCGCCGCTTCGAGTTCGAGCCCCGTGACCCGGCTGAGCAGGCGAACCTGCCCGAGACCGGCGCGAGCGTCTTCGTCCTTCGGGTTCTCGACGAGCGCCTGCTCGTACGCCGCGATCGCCGCGTCGTAGTCGCCCTCTTCAATGGCGGCAAACGCGGCCGCGTGCAGCGGGGGAAGCGGCAGCTCGGATGCCTCGGCACTCTCGGCATCCGATTCACCGGCGTCCGCGTCCGATACGGCCAGCGTTCCCGTGACGCCATTCTGCGCCGCGAGCTGCAGGAGCTGGGCGAAGACCTCGCGAACCTGCTGCTCGGGCACCGCGCCCGTGAACAACGGCACGGGCTGCCCGGCGACGAGCGCCACGACCATCGGGATGGACTGGGCGCGGAAGGCCTGCGTGAGCTGGGGGTTCGCATCCACGTCGACCTTGACGAGCACGAGTCGACCCGCGAGTTCGGTGATGACGGATTCGAGGATCGGGCTCAGCTGCTTGCACGGTCCGCACCACTCGGCCCACAGATCGATGACGACCGGAACCGTTCGCGAGAGTTCCAGGATCTCGCCGAACGTCTCGTCCGTCGCATCCCGCACAAGGCCCGCCGCTCCGGTCGTGGCCTGCACTCCAGCGGGGGCCGGAGCCGTGCCGGGGACGGGCGGCTGCGGACGGTTGCGGAGCGACGACAGGTCGACGGCTCCGCGGAGGACGGCACCCGGATTGGCGTTCTGACTCATTGGATGACTCCTGCGCTGAGAATGTTCGAGGCGTAGCCGAGGAGGCGGATCTGTCCGCCGTCTGCCTGGTTCGGCACGTAGAAGAAGAGCTGGTCGGAGAAGTTCGTCTGGAAACCCGAGGCCGAACTCGCCGTGCCCGCAAGGGCCTCGACCGTGGGGTTACCGTCGAGCTTGATCACGGCGTCGCTGTTGGTCGGCTTGACGGTGTCGGTCTCGGTGAGGCTCACCGCGACGATCGCACCCGACTCGAGTGTGGCGAGCCCGACCGCGGGATACGCACCGGCGGCGGACGAGAAGGTCAGGCTTCCGGTCTCGGCACCGGTCTGGTTGAACTGCTCCAGACGCGTGCGTCGATCTTCCGCGACCTTGACGCGGAACTGGTCGCCCTCTTCTTCGAACAGCGACGAGAAGGAGCTGTTGTCACCGTTGTTGAGGACGTCCGCGTAGGCCGCGGCCAGCTCCTGCGGCTCGAGCAGCAGGAACGGCGAGTCGGGCGGAACGAGCGCCGCGCCGATCGTGGAAGGAGCGACGCCCCCCGGGAACTCGGCGGATGCCGCGAGGCTCGCCAGGTACGTCAGCTTGTATTCGGACCAGGGGTCGTTCTGCGTCAACACGGCGACCGTGGGGGCGACGGTCGTCTCCCCCTCTTCGCCGACGACGGTCATGATCGTCCGCGGCCAATCGTCGAAGGCCTGCGGAAGGACGATCTGCAGGGGTTCGGTCGGGATAGCCGGCAGCGCGGGGTGATCTGCGACTTTGCTGCGGATCAGGTAGTTCGCCTTGCGCTCGTCCAGGACCGCGCCGGCGAGGCGCGTGGCCGCGAGATCTCCATCCGCCGCAACATCTGCCTCGGAGACAGTCTGGGCGACCTTCGCGAGGATGCGCTTCGCCTGGGTCTCGGTCACGGCCGGAGCGTCCTGCTCGGCCGCGTCGACGACGCTCGCGGTGGGTGACGGGGTCGCCGAGGGCCCGAGTTGGGGCCACGACGCGGCGGTACAACCCGTGAAGAGCAGACCCGCGAGCGCGAGGCTCGGGATCACGATGAAGCCCCGAGTGCCGCCGCGCAGGGCTCGCCGAGACGGAGTTCCCGAGCTGATCACGCCCTTCGCTTCGGCGTCGCCCGCGGGAATAGTGTCGAGTGGCTGCGTCACGGGTTGCGGGATGCCCTTGCGTCGCGGACCCCGCGAGCGCCGCGCATGCCTGATTCCGAGCAGGTAGAGAAGAACTCCGAGCGCCATCAGGATGCCTCCCGCCACGATCAGCGGCCCGGCCCACGGCGTGGAGTTGTCGAGCGGCCAGCGGATCTGCAGCGTCTCGGGGGCCGCGGCCGTCCCATCCGACGCGAGCAGAACGCTCATCGTGGCGGGCAGCTGGAGCTGAGTCGTGAGGGTGCCCTCGTCGGTGAATTCATCGAGCCACAGATCGGAGCCCGCGGGATTGCGCCCAGCGGGTGTCTCGGCTGTCGTTTCGGTGCTCGTCCCGTCCGCGGATGCATCCCCCGCGGCGTCGCCCTCGGACGAGCCCTCTGCGGGCGCCTCCTCGCTCGGCTCCACCTGCACGGGTTCGACGACCTCGGTCACGATCTCGCCACTGTCATCGAGCGTGACGCGCGTGTAGGACACGTCCGAAAGCCAAGCCGTGACGTCCGCCGTGCGACCGTAAGCGGCATAAACAGGACCCGAGTCGGCCGTTGCCGTCAACGTCTGGGAACCGGGAATGCTCGTGAGCACCGCCCCATCGACCAGCACGTAGGGAAGCTCGTCCTCGGCACTGATCTCGGTCTCTGTGGTCTCAGCACCAACGAAAACCGTTCGTTGAGCGATACCAGCACCGATCAATACGGCAGCGAGCACGAATGCCGCGACAGCCCAGACAAAACGCAAACGAAAACTCCTCCATCGACGCGCCCGGGAGAGTTTCGGCGCGGAAGCGGACATCCCAGACTACCGAAGTACGCCTGAATGTCAGCCGCACGCGCGTGAAGCGCGGGATTCGGGCGCTCCGCACGTAGTCTGACGTGACGCGCGTCGGGCGCGTCGCAGCCGGAGGTGCACGTGAAGATTCACAACCCGTTCCGCGTCGCATTCATCGCGACGCTTGGCGTGGGGCTCGGGATCGTTCTGATCTCGAGCATTCAGACTCTCTCGACGATCTTGTTGTACGTCGGCACGGCGCTGTTCCTCTCACTCGGCCTCGAGCCCGCGATCTCCTTCCTCGAGCGCCGCAGGATGAAGCGGTGGATCGCGGTCCTCATCGTGATCCTCGTGGTGCTCGCGGCCTTCGCCGGCATCGTCCTCACGGTGCTGCCCGTCCTCGCGTCACAGATCAGCCAGCTGGTGTCGACCGTCGAGACGATCATCACGCGCGGCACCTTCATCGACGATCTGCGGGATTGGCTGCAGACCACCTTCCCGACCCTGCAGGTGGACGTGGTCTTCGACTACGTCAACGACTGGCTCGCCTCATTGGACTTCGCCGCCATCGGTGAGAGCGTGCTGGCGTTCGGAGCGGCCGTCGTGGCAGGGCTCACAGGAGCGTTCATCGTCCTGATCCTGACGATCTACTTCACCGCGTCGACGCCGAACCTGAAGGCCGCCGTCTACCAACTCGTGCCTGCGTCGAAGCGCGCGCGATTCATCGACCTGTCGGAGCAGATCACCGACTCCGTCGGGTACTACGTCATGGGGCAGGGGTCACTCGGCATCATCAACGGCATCCTGAGTGCGATCCTGCTCACGATCATCGGGGCTCCGTTCCCTGCCGTGCTTGCGGTCGTCGCCTTCTTCTTCTCCCTCATCCCCCTCGTGGGAACCCTCACGGGCTCGGCGATCATCGTGCTCACATGCCTGATCCCCGGCCTCGGAAGCCCCGGAACGGCATTGATCGCCGGTATCTACTACCTGATCTACATGCAGGTCGAGGCCTACGTGCTGGCGCCCCGCATCATGAACCGTGCCGTCTCCGTGCCGGGCGCCGTCGTCGTGATCGCAGCTCTCGCCGGTGGCTCACTGCTGGGGCTGCTCGGCGCGCTTGTCGCGATCCCCGTGGCCGCAAGCATCCTGATCATCTACCGCCAGGTCGTCATTCCGCGGATGAACGAGCTGTAGAGCGGCGCGGACGCGCAACCTGCTCGTCCGGTTCCCGCCCGTCCACGTTCACAATTCAGTCAATTCGGTACCGAGCGCGCGACCGCGCCCTGGAGTTCCGGGCAGACCCGCTTCTTTCGACAACCGCGGGACTGAATTGCGAACAGGATTGCGACGCATGACCACGTCAAACGGTAGGTCTGCAGCTCATGACTTCGGTCGGGGACGGATCCCGGCTGCGCCGTATCCGGTTCACAATTCAGTCGATCCGAGCATGGTGACGCGACTCCTCCGCAGAAATCCGCAGGAACGGGCCGTTCCGCCGCTCGACCAGACTGAATGGCGAACATGCGGCGGCTCCAAACGGGCGCGCCCACCCACGTGCGTCTGAACAACAAGCCGCGCCAGCAAGGTTAGAGCGGGCCGTCCCACTCCGTCGCCAGCGGCAGCGCCTCCGGATTGACCGCCGCCACGATCTCGGTCAGCACACGCCGGGTCTGCGTTTCGCCGACCCACAGGTGCCGGCCGCCCTCGACGGGAATCACCACGATGTGCGGGATCGGCGCAAAACGCTCCGCTGCCGCATCCGGACGCAGGTAATCGTCGAGTTCGGGGATCACGGCGATGAGCGGGCGGTCATCCCCCGCCCATGCTGCGAGCTCGTCATCGCTCGTGCGGTGCAGGGGCGGCGAAAGCAGGATGACACCCGCGATGTCATGATCGCGGCCGTACTTCAGCGCGAGCTCGGTGCCGAATGACCAGCCCACCAGCCACGGATTCGGCAACCCGCGCTCGCGGACGAAGTCCATCGCCGCGGCAACATCGAAAGCCTCGTCGTGTCCACCGTCGAACGATCCCTCGCTCGTCCCACGCGGCGATGTCGTGCCGCGGGTGTTGAATCGCAGCACGGCCAGATCGGCAAGCGCGGGCAGACGACCCGCCGCCTTGCGCAGAATGTGCGAGTCCATGAACCCGCCCGCGGTGGGAAGCGGATGCAGCGTCACGAGCGTCGCCACCGGTTCGGTCGACAGCGGCAGCGCCAACTCCCCCACCAGCGTCAGCCCGTCCAATGTGCGCAACTCGATGTCTTCGCGACGAGCGGGTAGCTGGAGCGGTCCACGTATCTCGGTCAAGCGATCCTCCAACAGTGCGTGTGCCAGTGCCGCCGAGCTGCGAGATCAGCGGCTTCACCGAGCACGCCGTCCGCACGCCAGACAACGAGGTGCGCGGTGTGGGCGGCGACCGGCCGGCCGCACCCGGGACAGGTGTAGGACTTCACGGCGCGATGGGCCGCGACCGGCTGAACCGTGTACTCGATTCCGCGCCTCGACTCGGACTTCTTCCAGCCCGCCATGAGGCGCTCGAGCCCGTCACCGGGCGGGTCGGGTCTGCGTCGGTTTGACCGCGGCATCGCGGTCAGTACCACCCGCGGGCCTGGGAATGGCCCCACGCGCCGCACGGCGTGCCATACCGGCCGCCGATGTATCCGAGTCCCCAGGCGATCTGCGTGGCCGGGTTCGTCTCCCAGTCCGCACCCGCCGATGCCATCTTGGTGCCGGGAAGAGCCTGTGGGATGCCGTAGGCACCGCTGGACTTGTTGTGCGCGTTCACGCGCCAACCCGATTCCTTCTTCCACAGCGCCACGAGGCAGTCGAACTCGCCGGTGCCCCACCCGCGGGCGGCGACCATGTCGAACGCGATTGCCTGCGCGGATCCCGGGTCGGGGACGACGCTCGGCGGCGCCCACCCGCTCGCAGCCTTCGTGCTGGCCGCCGCGGCCGGGACAACGGGCTTCGGTTTGGGCTTCACGTAGACCTGGTAGCTGCCGCGCGACAACTCCGGAGCGCTGGTTTCGCCCGCGATGTCGACCACGAGCGACTGGGCGTCACTCTGGGCCGCGGCGTACAACGTCGTCACGCTCGTGTCCTCAGCGGACGCCTCGGCCAGGGCGGCCCCGGTCGGAACGACGATGTACGCACCGAGAAAGCCGACTGCGGCGACCGTCGCGAACACCCCGAGTACTCCACGACGTCGAGACCATCGCACCGGCTGAGGCGGGGGGACGCGACGAGCGAGATTCGACGAACTCGTCGACGACACGCGACCCACAGACGTGGAAGTCGGCGTCGGGATGATCTCGTTGCCCTGGCTCACAGTTCTTCGAGCTTAGCCGCGACCCCGGCAGGCTGCCACGTTCCAGACGCTTGCGGCGCGGATCCGAGTCGAATCGTCAGCGCACAGCGAGCATGACGTCGATGACCGCGTCGAGCACAGCGTCGACCTGCTCTTCGCGGTACCCGCGCCGTTGCATCCGGAACGCAACCGCACGCACTTGGTCCACCGTGATGGGGCGACCCGTTTCGAAGTACTCGACCAACCGGTCGGCGACCAGGTCGACTTCGTCCGTGCGGTACCCGAATCGCAGCCACCCGGCTCGGGCGAAACGTCGCCGGCGCGGCCGGGAGAGGTGGTCGAGCAGAACCTGTGCGTCATCGCGAGCGCGTTCCACCCAGACTTTCGTCCCCGCGGACGCGACGGCCGCTTCGCGATCGCGCGCCGCAAAAGCGTCCTCGATTCGCGCGAGGGCGGCGTCCACAGGATCGATCGCATAACCGCGTTTGACGAGCGGGAACGCCGCCGTGCGAACCGCGGCCGCGTCGAGGTACGGAGTGCCGTCCGCCGCCGGCTCGCCCTCGAACTCCTGACGGGCCCGCTCCAAGAACGCATCGACCGCGCCCTTGTCATAGCCGAGGACTCGGCGCGGCGCCTCCGGGAACAGCGCGGGAGTCGCTCGAGACTCTTCACGCGTACTGCTGCCATCGACATCATCCCGGTCGTCGGGCTGGGTGAGATCGGCGTGGGTGGTCGGTGAAGTCGGGTCGGTCATGCCACTCCCAGGGGCGAAAGCAGATAGAAGAGCGCGAGCGCCGCAGCCGCCGACGGAAGGATCGAATCGAGCCGGTCGAGCACCCCACCGTGACCAGGAAGCCACGAGCTCATGTCTTTGATCCCGAGATCGCGCTTCAGCATGGACTCACCGAGGTCGCCCGCCGTCGCCGTGACGACGATGACAGCGCCGAGAATGAGGCCCGCCCACCAGGGCAGCCCGATCATGAGCCAGGCGAGAAGCACTCCGGCGATGAGGGCCGCGGCAACCGCACCGGCGAATCCTTCCCAGGTCTTCTTGGGGCTGATCCGAGGCGCCATCGGCGTGCGTCCGAAGGCGAGGCCGGTCGCGTACGCACCGGTGTCGGAGGCCACAGCGATGATGATGAACGACAGCACCCACCACTGCCCACCGTCCTGGCGCAGCAAAACCATGGCCAGGCTGCCGAGGAACGGCACGTACAACTGAACGAGGGCGCCGATCAAAACATCCGACAAAACGTCGCCGTATCGTCGACCGTCCTGCGCCGTCATCTGCCCCAGCACCCGCCAGACGATCACCACGGCGATGTCGACGAAGACGAGCACCCACAGGGCCCACAGATCGAGGAAGAATCCGGCGGGTACGAGAACGAATACGAAGGCGACCTGCGGAACGATGTCGACTTTGCGACCGGAAACCTGCAGCGCACGACACAGTTCGAATGTCCCGAACACCGCGACGGCCAGCGCGAAGATCGCGAAAACCCATTTGAAGAAGATCAGGGATGCGATCACGACCACGCCGATAGCAAGGCCGATGATGATCGCGACGATCAGGTCGCGACCCGTCCGCTGTTTGATCCGCTCGTTCGCCTCACCGAACTGGTCTCGAGCGTGTGCAACCTGCTGTTCGAGGTCGCTGCGCGCCTGACGCACGTGCTCCTGGAACGCGGCACTGGAATCGCTACCCGAACGCCCCGCGCGCGTCGTCGGGGACGGCGCTTTTCGAAGCTCTGACTCGTCGGGTGCGTCGCTCATGGTCGGGATGCGGCTCAGACCTCGAGCAGCTCTGCTTCTTTGCGCTTGAGTGCCTCGTCGATCAGATCGACGTGTGCCTTCGTCAGCGCGTCCAGTTCTTTCTCGCCGCGCGAGATCTCGTCCTCGCCGACATCGCTCTTGAGCGAATCCAGGTCATCCTTCGCCTTACGACGGATGCCGCGTACGTGCACCTTCGCATCTTCGCCCTTCGTTCGGACGATCTTGACGAACTCCTTGCGACGCTCTTCGGTTAGCTCGGGCATCGTGACACGCACGAGGTTGCCATCATTCGTCGGGTTTGCGCCAAGGTTCGGCGTGTTGCGAATGGCCTCTTCGATCGCCTTCAGCGCGGACTTGTCGTACGGCGTGACGACGATCGTGCGCGCTTCGATGTTGTTCAGCGACGCGAGCTGAGCGAGCGGGGTCGGCGTGCCGTAGTAATCCACCAGGATCTTCTGGAAGAGCTGGGGGTTCGCACGACCCGTCCGTACGGTCGCGAAGTCATCCTTCGCGGCCTCCACGGCACGGTCCATGCGGGTGGCGGCATCCGCCAAGACGTCCGCGATCACGTTGACTCCTTCAGGGGGTAGAGCGTTCGCCCAGTCTAGCCGCGGGGTCGCGGTCAGACCGTGACGAGCGTGCCGATCTCGTCGCCGAGAAGCGCTCGAGTGACGTTGCCGGCGGGTTCCATTCCAAACACACGCATGTCCATGTGGTTGTCCATGCAGAGGCTGAATGCGGTCGAGTCGACCACCTTCAGGCCGCGCTGCAGCGCGTCGTTGTAAGTCAGCCGGTCGAGGCGGACGGCCGTGGGGTCGGTTCGCGGATCGGCGGTGTAGACGCCGTCGACACCGTTCTTCGCGACCAGTACCTCGGTGGCGCCGATCTCGAGAGCGCGCTGTGCCGCCACGGTGTCGGTCGAGAAGTAGGGCAGGCCTGCACCCGCGCCGAAGATCACGACGCGACCCTTCTCCATGTGACGCTCCGCGCGACGCGGGATGTAGGGCTCGGCGACCTGCATCATCGAGATTGCCGACTGCACGCGCGTAGCGGCACCCGCCTGCTCGAGGAAGTCCTGCAACGCGAGAGCGTTCATCACCGTGCCGAGCATGCCCATGTAGTCAGCGCGCCCACGATCCATGCCGCGCTGGCTCAGTTCGGCACCCCGGAAGAAGTTGCCGCCACCGACGACGATCGCGATCTCGACGCGATCCACCGCCTCGGCGATCTCGCGTGCGATCTGGCTGACGACGTCGGGATTAACCCCGAGAGCCCCTCCGCCGAACGCCTCACCCGAAAGTTTGAGCAGGACGCGTCGGCGCCCGGTAGCCTCATCGATCACTCAGCATCCTTCCGTCTGCCTCCAACCTAACGGCAGAGGTCGTGTCACCGCGCGCCGCGTGTGAAGCGCGCAGAGGAAAGGGGCCCGGTGCAATCGCACCAGGCCCCTTTTTCACAGCGTCAGGCGCCGACCTTGAACCGAGCGAAGTCGGTCACGGTGATGCCCGCCTCCTGAGCAACCTTCGCGACGGAGAGCTTGTTGTCCTTCGCGTAGTCCTGCTCGAGCAGGGCGACCTGCTTGAAGAACGCGTTCACGCGACCCTCGACGATCTTGGGCAGGGCCGCCTCGGGCTTGCCCTCCTCGAGCGAGATCTTGGTGACGATGTCGCGCTCACGCTCGACCTCGGCCTCAGGAACGTCCGCCTTCGCGAGGTAGGACGGGTTCGCGAACGAGATGTGCTGGGCGATGCTGCGCGCCGTTTCGGCGTCGTCACCCGAGTAGGCGACGACGACACCGATCTGCGGGGGCAGGTCCTTGCTCGTCTTGTGGAGGTAGATCTCGAAGTGATCTCCGGTCAGCGTGCGCACGCGGCGCAGCTCGACCTTCTCACCGATGATCGCAGCCTCGTCCGAGATGAGCTGGTCGACGGTTCCGCTGCCCGCGGGCGCGGCGAGAGCGGCCTCGACCGAGTCGGCCGAAACGGCGGCCGCGGCATCCGCGACCTTGTCGGCGAGGGCGATGAAGCGCTCGTTCTTGGCAACGAAGTCGGTCTCGCAGGCCAGCTCGAGGAGCGTGACGTTGCCGCCGACCTCGCGGGCGACGACGAGTCCCTCGCTGGTGGAGCGGTCGGCACGCTTGGCGTTGCCCTTCGCTCCCTTGAGACGAAGAATCTCGACGGCCTTCTCGACGTCGCCGTCTGCCTCTTCGAGCGCCTTCTTCGTGTCGACCATGCCGGTGCCGAGCTGCTCGCGCAACGCCTTGATGTCGGCGATCGTGAAGTTTGCCATGGTGTGTGAACCCCTTGCGGTGTCTCTGGTGTGTCGTGGATGTCGGGGTGAAGGCTCGCCGGACGGGATCCCGCCCGGCGAGCCGACGCGCTTATTCGGCGGAGGCCGGCGCGGCTGCGTCTTCGGCGGCCTTCACATCAGCGGCGTCGAGACCCGCGGCCTCGGCGATCGTCTGGTCGTGACCGGCGGCGCCTTCGGCGTCAGCGGCGGAACCGCCCTCGATGGCCTGCTCGTCGGCGACGAGCTCGCCCGCGATGGCCGCGGCGAGCGGGAGCTCGGCGACCTTCGCGGTGTCCGCGGAGGACTGCTCGGGAGCAGCCTGCTCGAGCAGCTCGCGCTCCCAGTCAGCGAGGGGCTCGGCCGCTTCGGCCTCACCCGAGGGCTGGTGGCGCTGGATCAGACCCTCGGCAGCGGCGTCGGCGATGATGCGGGTGAGCAGGCCCACCGAGCGGATCGCATCGTCGTTACCGGGGATCGGGTACTGGAACTCGTCCGGGTCGGCGTTGGTGTCGAGGATGCCGATCACGGGGATGCCGAGCTTCTTTGCCTCGTTGATCGCGAGGTGCTCGCGCTTGGCGTCGATGACCCAGATCGCCGAGGGCGTCTTGGTCAGGTTGCGGATTCCGCCGAGCGACTTGTGCAGCTTGTCGAGCTCGCGCTTCTTGATCAGCAGTTCCTTCTTGGTGAAGCCACTGTTCGCGGGAACCTCGTAGTCGAGCTCTTCGAGCTCCTTCATACGAGCAAGACGCTTCGAGATCGTCTGGAAGTTGGTGAGCAGACCGCCGAGCCAACGCTGGTTGACGTAGGGCTGGCCGACACGGGTCGCCTGCTCGGCGACGACGCTCTGGGCCTGCTTCTTCGTGCCGACGAAGAGCACGGTGCCGCCACGGGCGACCGTCTCCTTGACGAAGTCGTACGCCTTGTCGATGTACGACAGCGACTGCTGCAGGTCGATGATGTGGATGCCGCTGCGCTCGGTGAGGATGAAGCGCTTCACCTTCGGGTTCCACCGACGCGTCTGGTGTCCGAAGTGCACGCCCGAATCGAGCAGCTGGCGAATGGTAACGACGGCCATGGCCGACTCCTGTCTTGGCACTACGCGGTGCCTCTTGCGGTTGTGATTCGTCGCTCCGGTTGGGCGACGGGCCTGGTGCCCGGCACACTCCCACCCGCCGTAAGGCGGGACCGTGGGGAGGGTGTGCCACGCGCGATCCTCGGATCGCAGCGCTCTGGGCACGCGAAGTCACCCCGTAAACGAGGTGCTCTGCCAGTGTATCAGCCGCAGACAGCGACATGGTGGCCCTCGCACACGGCTCCTCCCCCGCATCCGAACGGCGCGTGATCTCCCCCGACATCGGTGAACGACGGGCGACGCTGCCCTGCGGGACGCATGCTGATCGGATGCCTCGTGCCGCACGTTTCCGCTTCGCGCGGGCTGTCGCGGTCGTCCTCGCCACGGTGCTGCTCGCGGGCTCGCTCGGCCCCGCCGCGCTGGCCGACGAGAGGGGGAATGGCGGAACGGGCCGTGACGGTGCGCATCTTTGGTCGTGGCCGGTGGCGCCGCCGTTCGCAATCGTCCGGGACTTCGTGGCGCCCGCGCACGCCTATGGCCCGGGCCACCGGGGCATCGACATCGTGGTGCGGGGCGAGACATCCGTCCGCGCTCCCGACGACGGTGTCGTGGCCTTCGCGGGCCGGGTGGTCGACCGGGCTGTTGTGACGATCGATCACGGCGGCGGCATCGTCTCGACGTTGGAACCGGTCGAAGCGACTGTGGCAGCCGGCGAGCGGGTGCTGCGCGGTGAGGTGGTCGGGTTGCTGGCGGCCGGTGGGCACGCGACGCCCGGGACGCTCCACCTCGGCGCACGCATGGACGGGGAGTATCTGAACCCGCTCGTCCTGCTGGGGGCGATGCCCCGTGCCGTGCTCCTTCCCTACGCCGCCGGGTGAACCGGTCACACTGAGCGCCCCGGTCACTGAGCCCGTCGAACTGACGACCCAACCCGGTCACTGAGCCTGTCGAAGTGACCA
>NZ_HG779585.1:19583-19759 GCF_000582705.2 Microbacterium sp. C448 | reverse complement strand
CCACGACTTCTCACCAGTCCCGTTCAGCGTCATCGACGCGTGGATCCAGAGGCTGCCCGGAATCGAGACGCGGCTGCAGACAGCGGTCCGCGAGGCTCGAGAGGTCCTCGCCGACCTGGACGGCACGCCCCCACTCAACATGGGCTTGATGTTCTTTATGCAGGCGTACGACGAAC
>NZ_HG779585.1:140-19573 GCF_000582705.2 Microbacterium sp. C448 | reverse complement strand
GGGTTCCCGATAGGATCGGCCATACCCGGAAAAATCCGGCTCGATCCGCATGGGGGCGTGAATGTCAGAGCCGTGGCTCTCTGCCGACGACATCGCTGAGCACTTGGGCGTGACCAAAGACACGATCTACGCCTGGATCTCCGACAAGGGGATGCCGGCGCACAAGGTCGGGCGTCTGTGGAAGTTCCAGGCGAGCGAGGTCGACGACTGGGTACGCAGGGGGGACGCAGGATCTCCGGACTGACCCAGTCGGCCGCGATGTCGGCGGCACGACGTATCCTGATCGACTTGCCATTTTCCAGGGGAGGAACCACGTGCACGCACCCACAGTGACGCTCGCATCGCTGCGCGCCGGGCAACGCCTGCGCGGTGTCCTGCCCGGGCAGCCGGTGACACTCGTCGGCGTGACACCGCTGGACGACGCGCTCGTCGAGATCTTCTTCCGCGATGACTCGGGTCGGACCGGCGAACGCACCATCACCGAGCTCGATGCCGGCAAGCTCGAACTAGTCACGGAGCTGGGTAACGCACCCGCGTTCGACGGCGACCCTGACGAGTTCCGGCTTGCGGCCGAAGCGTTGCGCATCAAGTACGCCGCGCTCTACGACCCGATGGCGGCGGTGAACAGCTCGGACGTCGACCCGTTGCCGCATCAGATCCGCGCGGTGTACGAAGAGCTCCTCCCGCGGATCCCGCTGCGGTTCCTGCTCGCCGACGACCCCGGCGCCGGCAAGACGATCATGGCCGGCCTCTACCTCAAGGAGCTCATCCTCCGCGCCGACTGCGAACGAGCGCTGATCGTCGCCCCCGGCGGCCTCGTAGAGCAGTGGCGTGAAGAGCTGTCGCAGAAGTTCGACCTCTCGTTCGAGATCTTCAACCGCCAGATGATCGACGATGCACAAGGCCGCAACGTGTTCGCCGAGCACCCGTTCCTGATCGCACGGATGGACCAGCTCTCCCGCAGCGACGACCTGATCGAGCAGCTCTCCGACGTGACGTGGGACGCGGTCGTTGTCGACGAGGCGCACCGGATGTCTGCGCATTACTCCTCCTGGGCGGGTCAAGTCGACGAGACGAAGCGGTTCCGGCTCGGCCGACTGCTCGCCGAGACCGCGCACAACTTCCTCCTGATGACAGCGACACCGCACGCGGGGAAGGAAGAGGACTTTCAGCTGTTCATGTCGCTGCTGGATCGGGATCGGTTCGAGGGACAGTTCCGCGCCGGTGTTCATCGGACCGACACGCGTGGACTGATGCGCCGAATGGTGAAGGAAGAGCTCCTCACCTTCGAGGGCAAACCACTGTTCCCTGAACGCCGCGCCTACACGGTCGAGTACGAGCTCAGCGACGCAGAACGCGAACTGTACGAACTCGTCACCGGTTATGTCCGCACTGAGATGGGCCGCGCGGAACGCCTCGCGCAGGCCGGCGACAAGAAGCGCGGCAACAACGTGGGGTTCGCGCTCACCGTTCTGCAGCGACGCCTCGCCTCGAGCCCTGAAGCGATCCTCCGATCGCTTGAGCGGCGCCAGGTGAGACTTGAGACGCGTCTGCGCGAATGGCAGCGTGCGACCGACGAGGCACGGTACAGCACCTCGATGACGGCGACGATCGACGAGTGGTCGACGGGCCGCACGACTCTCGACTTCGAGGACGCGTCCAACTCGATCCCGAACTTCGACCCCGACTCGTTCGACGACCTCGACGAGGAGGTCGCCGAGGAAGAGCGCGCACAGTTCGAAGCGCGCGTCGACGAGGTCGTGGACCTCGCCACCGCCGCGGAGTCGATCGGAGAGCTCCGCGCGGAGATCACGATCCTCGAAGACCTCATCCGTGTCGCACGTCGAGTTCGGCTGCTCGACGACGACAAGAAGTGGGTGCAGCTGCGAGCGATCCTCGACGACCAGCTCCTCGTCCACGACGACTCCGGCGAGCCGCGCAAGATCATCATCTTCACCGAGCACAAGGACACGCTGGACTACCTGCGGCAGAAGATCACGACGCAGCTGGGACGCCCCGAGTCAGTCATCACCATTCACGGCGGCACCCGCCGTGAAGATCGCAAAGCGGCGCGCGAGCAGTTCACTTACGACCGCAATACCGTCGTGCTGTTGGCGACGGATGCCGCGGGTGAAGGCCTCAACCTGCAACGCGCGCATCTCATGGTCAACTACGACCTGCCGTGGAACCCGAACCGGATCGAGCAGCGCTTCGGGCGGATCCACCGCATCGGACAGCGCGAGGTCTGTCATCTGTGGAACATGGTCGCCAAGGACACTCGCGAAGGAGATGTCTTCACGCGGTTGCTGTCAAAGATCGACCAGATGTCGATCGCGTACAGCGGCAACCTCTTCAACGTTCTTGGCGACGCGGATGCCTTCCAGGAGAAGTCTCTCCGCGAGTTGCTGATCGAGGCGATCCGCTACGGTGACCAGCCTGAGCGGAAGGCTGAGCTGGACCGCGTCATCGACGCGAGCGTCGCTCACGGTCTCGACACGATGGTGGCCGAGCGCGCGTTGCACCCCGAGATGTACTCCTCGCTCAACCTCGAAGAGATCCGTGGACGCATGGAGAAAGCCCGCGAGCGGCGACTGCAGCCCGGCTACATCGCAGCCTTCTTCATTCCCGCCTTCGAACGACTGGGCGGCCGAATCCGGCGCCGCGAGAAGGGGCGCTACGAGATCACTCGCGTGCCCCAGCGTGTCATCGACACCGCCCGCAGGCTCAACAGGTGGGCGCCCGTGCCGGAGCGATATGAACGGGTCACGTTCGAGACCGTGCATGTTCGTCCCGAGGGTCAGACTCAGGCCGCGCTGCTCGCACCCGGCCACCCGTTGTTGCAGGCCGTCATCGAGCTCACCATTGAGGATCTCGGCCCGGTCCTCAAGCAGGGCACAGTGTTCGTCGACCGTCGTGAACAGCAGTGCGACCGAACCGCACTGCTCTACGCGGTCGAGCAGCGTATCCAGAACGCCACCCCCGACCCCGACACTGTCTCGCACCACTTCGACTACCCTGTCCTCGACACCGCAGGCGACGTAACGTTGGCAGCCGCGCCTCCGTACCTCGACTACGACGCACCAGACCCCGACGAGGCCGATGCAATCGCGACGGTCCTTGACGCCGAGTGGTCGAAGAGCGATCACGAACGATCCATCCGCGCGTGGGCATACCGCGACGGACTCGCCCCCCGCATGGAGGAGCTCAGCGCGCGGATCTCGGTAGACGTCGACCGCACCCGCGTGCAGGTCAAAGAGCGACTGCTCGCCGAGATCAACCACTGGGATCGCGAGCACAACCGCCTCGAAGCTCTCGAACGCGCCGGTACCATTGGCCGCATCCGCGCAGAAGCCGCGCTCCAACGAGCGCGACAGCTCGACGAACGACTCGAGAAGCGGCTCCGCGCGCTCGACGAAAGCACGCAGCTCGTCGCGTTGCCCGCGGTCGTCCGTGGATCAGCGATCGTTGTGCCGAGTCAGCGTCTCGCTCCGGGAGATGAGGATGCCGCCCCTCGGACATTTGCGCGCGAGACCGAGTTAGTCGAGCGACGTGCAGTCGAGGCAGTTTTCGCCGCGGAGCTCGCACTCGGCCGCAACCCTCTCGAGATGCCCCGGAACAACCCCGGCTACGACATCCAGTCGTACGACAACGAGGGACGCATCCACTACATCGAAGTGAAGGGGCGGGTCGAAGGATCCGACACCTTCACCATCACGACCAACGAAGTCACCTTTGCCCAGACTCAAGGCGATCGTCACCGACTCGCGCTCGTGCTCGTGTCGCCCGATGGCGAGGAGCACGACCGGCTTCGGTATGTCCTCGACGCATTCACGCACATCGAGCCGTCAGCAACAACTCGGTCGTACAACGAGGAATGGCGCGACTACTGGGATCGCGGAGGCCCACCGCGATGACGGGCCCGATCGAAACAGCCATCGACCTACGAGAGACGCAGCCGTGAACGCAACGCCCAAGAAGAAGCTCATCGAAACCTCTCTTCCGCTCGAAGCCATCAACGCGGCGGCGGAACATGAAAAGTCAGTCCCCAGGAAGGGTCATCCTTCCACAATGCACCTGTACTGGGCCCCACGCCCGCTCGCGGCAGCGCGTGCGGTGCTGTTTGCTCAGCTGGTCGACGATCCCTCATCGCGGCCCGATGAGTTCCCCTCAGTGGATGCCCAGGACGCGGAACGACGTCGACTCCACGGACTCCTTGAGGAGCTGTGCAAGTGGGAGAACTCCTCCAACGAGGAGCTGCTCGCGAAGGCGCGCGCGGAGATCGTTCGCAGCAATGGCGACACGCCCCTGACATTCCTAGACCCCTTTGCCGGCGGCGGAGCGATTCCCCTCGAGGCGCAGAGGCTCGGCCTGCAAGCATCGGCGTCCGATCTGAACCCAGTCGCTGTCCTCAAGAACAAGGGTCTAATCGAAATCCCCCCAGTCTTCGCGGATAGGGCGCCGGTCAACCCAGATGCAGAGTCACGCACGGTCCCATGGAGCCGAGCTGCCGGGCTCGCCGAGGATGTGCGCCGTTACGGCGAGTGGCTCCGGGAGGCGGCATGGGCTCGTATTGGCCACCTGTATCCCAAAGCGACGACTGCGGAAGGCACCGAGCACACGGTCGTCGGCTGGATCTGGGCTCGAACCGTCACAAACCCGAACCCCGCCAACCCGATAAGCGTTCCGCTAGCGCGGACGTGGTGGCTCAGCAAGAAGAAGGGTCGGGAAACCTATCTGACCCCCGAGGTGAGCGGGCGCGGTGTGAGCTTCAGGATCGAACACGGGCGCTCAGGCCCGGTTGGCGAGGATGGATCCGTCGGTCGGGACAAGGGCGGCGCTATCTCGATCGTCGATGGAACGCCTATGTCCTGGGACTATCTGCGCTCCGAAGCCACGGCAGGACGAATGGGCACACAGCTCATGGCGACGGTCGCCGAAGGCTCTCGGTCGCGGCTCTACCTTCCCGCAGACGACGTGCAAATCCGTGCCGCAGTCACTCCCCCACCACAGGATCTCCCGATTGGCGAGATCCCCGAGGGGGGACCTGCATCACGGAACGTTTCCCTTTATGGTTTCAGGCACTTCACCGACCTCTTCTCGTCCCGTCAGTTGGCCGCGTTGTCGACGTTCAGTGATCTCATCGGTGAGGTCCACGGGCGCGTGGTGGACGATGCGCGTAGCGCCGGGATGGAAGACGGAGAGGGAATCGCTCTTGGTGGGAACGGGGCGATTGCGTACGCAGACGCAGTCGCGACGTACCTCGCTTTCGCGGTGAGCAAGCTCGCGGATTGGTCGTCCACCTTGTGTAGCTGGATCACGCAGATCGAGGGCGTTCGGGACACCTTCTCGCGACAAGCTTTGCCCATGGTTTGGGACTACGTGGAAATCAACCCGTTCTCGAACTCAGTCGGCAACTTCAGTGCCCACGTCGAATGGGTGGCTGCTGGTGTTGATGCCATGCCCGCTGACCCCCGTAACCCTGGACGAGCCACCCAAGCCGACGCAGCCGCGCGTGACTATGCAGTGACTGTCGTTTCGACTGATCCTCCCTACTACGACAACATCGGATACTCGGATCTCTCCGATTTCTTTTACGTATGGCTCCGACGCTCGCTGCGCGACATACACCCGTCCCTCTTCGAGACTGTCTTGACACCGAAGGCGGACGAGTTGGTGGCGAACTCTGCACGACACGGCGGAAAGGCGGGCGCTGCGGAGTTCTTTGTTAGCGGCTTCAACAGCGTCTTTGCGCGCATGCGTGAGTCCGCGAACGGACTTGTCCCACTCACCGTCTACTACGCCTACAAGCAACAGGACGTGCGGGATACCGGCACAACATCTACGGGATGGCACACGATGCTCGGCGGGCTGATCGACGGTGGGTGGACGATCACCGCAACCTGGCCCCTGCGTAGCGAGCGCGCTGGCCGGATGCTGAGCTTCGGGACGAATGCCCTTGCTTCGTCGATCGTGCTGGCGTGCAGGCCCAGACCTGTCGACGCCCCCGCTACCACCAGACGAGCATTCGTCGCCGCTCTGAAGACAGAGCTGCCGGATGCGCTCCGCAAGATGATTCAGGGCGATGTTGCCCCGGTCGATCTTGCGCAGGCTGCTATCGGGCCCGGCATTGAGGTCTTCTCTCGCTACTCGCGGGTTCGCGAAGCCGATGGTTCCGACATGAGCGTGAAGGACGCGCTGCTACTCGTGAACGCCACGCTCGATGAGGTAATCGGTGAACAGGAGTCCGACTTCGATCCTGATACCCGATTCGCCGTCAAGTGGTACCGACAGTACGGCTGGACCGAAGAAAGCTCAGGCGTTGCGGACCAGCTCGCGCGATCTTCGGACACCTCCCTAGGCACACTTGAGCGTGGGGGCATATTCGAAGCAAGAGGTGGCAAAGCGCGGCTACTGTCTCCGACTCAGCTCGAGAACGCATGGGACGTTGCAGCGGATGAACGAGTAAGTGTGTGGGAGGCTACCGTCCGACTCGCCGCAGTGATGGCGAAGCATGGCGCCGACCAGGTCGCCGCCCTGCTCCCGTCGGTGCAGACACGGGTGAATCTCGACGCGGTGAAGGAACTGGGCTTCCTTCTGTTCCATGAGGCGGAGAAAAAGCGGGACACCAAGGACGCGATCCTCTTCAACGGGTTGGTGAGTGCGTGGGGTGACGTGAATGAACAGGCGCGGAAGCACGCCGGTTCGCCGCGCTCGGTTCAGCAGGCGTTCGACTTCGATGAGGACGGGGACTGAGTTCGATGGCGATGAACAACCGTGACCGCGTGGGCAAGGCCTTCGACCTGTTGTCGGAGGGACTGCTTGATTCCGTCGATGAAGTGATGACCGCCGCCTACAGCACATCGGACTGGCCGGCCGCGTGGGCACAAGAAGATGCTCAACGCCGTGGCGGACCGGCACGAACGCTGACAAAGCACGATGTCCAGGTGCAGCTGCGCGCCATCACAGAGCAGGGGTACCGATTCAAGGACATGCTGTCACGGGCACAGCAGGGCTTCGGCTCTGAGCTCCGCGAGACACGCAACCTGTGGGCGCACAACGAGCCGTTCAGCTCTGATGACGCGGCGCGCGCGCTCGACACGATCGAGCGACTGCTCCATGCCGTCGGCGCGGTCGACTCCGCCGAGGACGTCCGCAAGCTCCGCGTCGACCTGCAGCGCACGGTCTTCGAGGATCAGACGCGCAAGCAGGTCAAGCGGACGACGGTGACCCTCGACCCGGGTTCGGGTCTGCGTCCCTGGCGCGAGGTGATCCGCCCGCACGATGATGTGGCACGAGGCGAGTTCACAGCATCCGAATTCGCAGCCGACCTGCATCTGGTGCGAACCGGTCAGGCGACGAGCCCCGAGTATGGCGATCCGGTCGAGTTCTTCACCCGCACGTACCTCACGGAGGGTCTGCGAGACCTGCTGTCGCGCGCGCTCCGACGCGTGGGCGGCGGGGACGGCAACGCGAGCCCGGTCGTCAACCTGCAGACCAACTTCGGTGGCGGCAAGACGCACTCGATGCTCGCTCTCTACCACCTCTTCAGCGGCACGCCCGCGAAGGACTTCCCGCAGGAGCTGCAGGAACTCATTGCTGAGACCGGGAGCCCGGATCTTGCGGCGCTGGGCGTGAAGCGCGTCGCACTGGTCGGCACGTACTTGAAGGCGGGATCGCCGCTCATCAAGGACGACGGGACCGAGGTGCGCACGCTCTGGGGCGAGCTCGCCTGGCAGCTCGGCGGCCGCGAAGCGTACGACCTCATTGCTGAGGACGACCGCGCCGGGACGAACCCGGGCGAAGCATTGCGCACGCTGATCGCGAAGCACTCGCCGGCACTGATCCTGATCGATGAGTGGGTCGCGTACGCGCGGCAGCTAGTGACGGACAAGGAGCTTCCGTCTGGTTCGTTCGAGACGCAGTTCACGTTCGCGCAGTCGCTGACGGAAGTCGTCCGATCGGTGCCTGGCGCGATGCTCGTCGTCTCGATCCCGGCATCCGACACCGGCGAAGCGGGGAGCGGAAGCGACATCGAGATCGGTGGCGCCAACGGTCAGCTCGCCCTGGAACGACTGCAGAACGTGATCCGCCGGGTCGCTGACCAGTGGCGGCCGTCGAGCAAGGACGAGTCTTTCGAGATCGTGCGGCGCCGACTCTTCCAGGCGCCCAACGCTGAGGGCCTCACCACGATCTCTGCGGTAGCTCGAAGCTTCGTCACCTTGTATCGGAGCAATACGGCGCTGTTCCCTCGGGATGCCGCGGCTCCGAGCGACGACTACGAACAGCGCATCCGAGCTTCGTATCCGCTGCACCCTGAGCTGCTGGACCGCCTGTACGAGGACTGGTCCACGCTGGAGCGGTTCCAGCGCACTCGCGGCGTGCTCAAGCTCGTGTCGTCGATCGTGCACGAGCTGTGGGCGTCCAACGACACGTCCCCGCTGATCCTCCCCGGCAACGTGCCGCTGGAGGCGACGACAGTCAACACCGACCTCACCCAGTACCTCGAGGATCAGTGGAAGCCGATCATCGATTCCGACATCGACGGCCCAGGATCGATGGCGCAGCAGATCGACCTGGACCGCCCCAACCTGGGGCAGAGGTTCGTGACGCAGCGGATCGCGCGAACGATTTTCATGGGCGCCGCGCCCAGGATCAAGGCGTCGCGAAAGGGTCTCGACAAGCAGTACGTCTGGCTCGGAACCGCAGCACCCGGTGACACCCTTGGCAACTTCGGCAGTGCGATCGAGCTGCTTGCCCAGCGCTCGACGTACTTCTACGAAGAGCAGGGCCACTACTGGTTCGATACCCAGCCATCGGTGACAAAGACCGCTAACGACTATGCCGAGCGGCTCCGTGAAGACGTCGAGACGGTGTGGAACGAGATCACCGATCGCCTCCGCGGCGAGGAACGCGCGCGCGGTGTGTTCGATCGTGTACACGTCGCCCCAGCATCCAGCGCCGACGTCCCCGACCTCGAGGATGCGCGACTGGTGATTGTTCACCCGCGCCACTCACGGCGGAAGTCGGACGGCGCCGACTCGTCCGCCCACCAGTGGGTGCGCGACGCGATCGAGACCAAGGGCGCCAGCCAGCGCGTGCATCGCAACACCCTCGTCTTCCTCATCGCCGACAAGAGCGAGCTGGAGAGCCTGGAGGCCGCCGCGCGCAGCTACCTCGCGTGGAAGCGTGTGCAGGCGACCAGCGAGAGCCTCAACTTGTCGGTGCAGCAGCGCAAGCAAACTGACGACTGGGTCACGCGTCTCGACCGGACGGTGTCAGACCGGATCCGCGACACCTTCGTGTGGGCGGTCTACCCTGAACAGTTCGACGCCACCAAGCCGTTCGAGCTGATCACGGACAAGGTGCCTGACTCGAGCGGCCGCTCTCTCGCGGAGCGTGTCGCCGCGAAGCTGTCCCGCGACGATCAGCTCGTCACCGAACTCGGTGCACCGATTCTTGGCGCGACTCTACATCAGGAGCTCGGACAGTTGTGGCGCGACAAGGGCGAGATCAGCGTGGGCGAGCTGTGGGGCTATTTCACCCGGTACGTCTACCTGCCGCGCCTCGTCGGACGGGAGACCCTCGATTCCGCGATCGAACGCTCGCTGAACTCCGTCCTCGTCGACGGCGAGAAGTTCGCGATCGCGGCGGCGAAGGACACCGAGTCCGGACGCTATCGCGGGCTGATCGTGCCGCCAGCGCACAACACCGCGATGCAGGTGACCGACAGCACGCTCCTGGTGGACTGGAACACGGCCGACGAGCAGGCGTCCGCCGATCGCATCGCCGCGGCTCGTGAGGCTGCTGCGCGCGCGGCTGAGGAGAGTGCCGCGGAGGTTGGCCCGATCGACATCGTCCTTGTCGATGAAGAAGCGGATGAGTCGTCGACGACGGGCGAAGACATCGTTGCACCGCGGCGCCCGAGCCGCTACTTCGGCTCTGTGAAGGTCGACCCGGATCGGTACTCGAGGGACATCGGAAACGTGACCCGCGAGATCATCGATCGACTCGCGGGCGCCGGCGCGAAGCTCGAGATCACGATCGACATCCAGGCGAGCAAGAGCGACGGCTTCGGCGAAGGCGAGGTGCGCACGATCTCCGAGAACGCGCGCGTGCTCAAGTTCGACCCGAGCTCCGGCTTCGAGAGCGCGTAGCCGTGGAGTGCGTGGACGCGATCAGAGAGAGTTTGCTAAGCCCTAAAGGAGGACATTCATGACCAGCCTGCTCAGACTCAAGACACGACACAAGACGTTCGTGTCCTATCACCATGCGGACGAAGCTGAAGTGGCGGCCTTCATCGACTACTTCGACCACGACCACGACGTGCTCATCTCGCGGGGAATCGGCGCATCGATGGCTGGAGACGTCATCAACAGCACCGACGCCGACTACATCAAGCGTCGTATCCGCGAACTCTACCTACGCGATAGCAGCGTGACGCTCGTCTTGGTCGGCGCCCAAACCTGGGGGCGTCGTTTCGTCGATTGGGAGATCGCCGCCTCCCTTCGCAACACCGTGACGAGTTCACGCAACGGTCTCGTCGCGATCACTCTGCCCTCCATGTCGGAGACCCCGGGGCGGCAGCCTCCCGCGCGCGTGAGCGACAACATTGATGGCGAGAACGGCTACGCGCGATGGATGAAGTACCCTACATCCGCTGCAAGCCTTGCAAGAATGATCGATGACGCGTTCAATCGTCGAACCTCTCACGCTGACAAGGTCAACAACACGCGAGCACTGCGGATGCGGAACGCGTGACGCCATGATTCACCTCGTTGACTCCGATCTGCCACCCTTCTTTGCCTCAGCTGATGAGGCTTCGAACTCCGCGCAGAAGGCCACGCTATGGAGTAGCCGCCTTCGTCTCGGGGGCACGGTCATCGCTGCGCTTGGGGCGTCGTACTCGCTCTTCGTCGGGAAGGTCGACGTGTGGGCCGCGGTGGCGCTACTCGGGTTCGCTCTCGCGCTGGGGTCAGAGATCTACATCACACTTGTTCGACCCGAGAGAGACTGGTACCAAGCTCGGGCCGGCGCTGAGTCCGTGAAGACGCTCAGCTGGCGCTACGCCGTCGGCGCCGATCCATTCTTCCTATCGCTTGAACCGAGCGAGGCGAGGACCCTCTTCAGGTCTCGCGTGAGCCAGGTCGCCCACCAAGTGGCGCAGGCAGTGTCTGTGCCAACGGGTGACGGTAGTTCGCCGACCGTCGCGATGGACGCGCTGAGGGCGTCCGATCTTGACACTCGTCGCTCGGTGTACTTGCGCGACAGAACGGAGGCACAACGCGATTGGTACACGCGCAAGGCGAAGGCGAACCGCCGAGCGGCAGCTTGGTGGCGAACGCTTCTACTGTGCGCCGAAGCTATCGCGGTAGCACTCGCGGCTGGACGTCTTTTCGGCGGCTGGACGTTCGATCTCGCCGGGATCCTCGCGGCAGCGATAGGTGCGGGTGCGGCCTGGCTGGCACTCAAGCAACACGTCACACTTCGCGCGGCATATGCACTGACCGCTGCCGAGCTTGAGAAGCAGAGGACATCGTTGCTCGCCGCCGATGCGAGCGAATGGCCAGGGTCCGTTGCCGACGCGGAGGAGGCAATCAGCCGAGAGCACACCATGTGGCTGGCTTCCCGTGGTGAGGTTAACGAGAAGATTGGCTGATCGTCCCCAATAGCTCTTGGTGCTGAAGCCCAGAGCACAAATTCCTCCCAGTTGCAGCCTCTCTCCGCGAGTTGGTGTCAACTCAGTCCGTTGCCCGGTACATCGGCTCCGTGTCGACGTAGTCGGTCGAATGCTGATGATTGGGCAGCACGACCAGTCGCGGCTTCGACGAATCGTGCGAACTGGTGTAGTCGGGGTAGCAGTCGGGCCACCCGTGCTCTTCGACCTCGAGCGCCGTGCAGTCCCATTCGACTCCAACCGGGAAGTAGCGCAGGTACATCGACATCGAGGTCGTGCAAGAGTCCTCGAGGTCGAGGTCCAGGCAGATCGTCATGTCCGTCGTCCCGTCGACCTCCGTCGACGGGTCGGTGTACCTGAGTTGGGTGTTCGGCCACTCGTCGAGCAGGCTCGCGACGCTGAAGCAGCTCCCGGGATCGGAGGCCGGGCACCAGTCGCCCGCGAGCTCGTCCGGCCAGCCCGCAGGTAGCGCCGCGTCCGCGGAAGCGCTCGGCGAAGGAGCGGTCTCCATGGCATTGGGCGTCGTGGAAGGCCGAGGGGCGTCGCTGGAGCCACCGATCGCTATTCCGTCGCAGATCGCGATCCGATTCACTTCGCACAGGATGCCGCGGAGGCGATCGACGTCGACAGGGATGGTCAGTGGCGCGTCGGTAAGGGCGGATCCGGCCGTGTCGGACTTCTCCCACAGCTGGAGCACCATGTTCCCGTCCGAGACCCTGATCGGTAGGCCACTGTTGCGGAGGTAGTCGGTGTCCCCGAGGTCGTCGGAGAGGATCACGTGACCGGTGCTCGGGTCGACGATGGAGAGTGCGCTCTGCGTGGAGGTGAAGTTCGTGAGCACGAGCAGGTCGTCTGGGCTGAACTGCGCAGTGCCTGCAGAAGCGAGGGCCGTGCGCGGCTGCCACTGGCCATCGGCCCATTCCTGGACGGTCTTTGTTGCTCCGTTGTCCGTGACGACGAAGCGACCGTCCTGCGACCAGACGGCGGAGTTGAGGGCGTCCGAGGTCGAGAGGGTGCGTGTGTCCGGCTGCTTGTCGCCGGTCCACGTGATCTGGGTCACGATCGTGGGATCATCGTCGTCCTGGGGGCGCGCGATCGTCTCGATGACGCCCCCGTCGGCGCGCACCTCGTATCGTTCGAGCTGTAGGCGCTGACCTGCGAAAGTCGACTCTGTCCGTTCCTCGCCCGTCACGCAGTCGACGACCGTGGTCGGCTCGTCGCCGGCCCCGTCGTACTGCTTGCTCACGAGTACCGCGCCGCGCGCTGAGCTGGCGCTCTCTGCATAGCCGTCGGCGGGAATCCAGGCGAACTCCTGCCAGGTCGAGTCGTCTTTCGCGGCGCAGGCAGCCAGGCCTCTCACTCCGTCCGCGGTCACAAGCTGGGGTTCGGAGGCAGCGTCGAGCGCGACAAGCTGCGTCGCGTCCGGCGACACGGCCTGCCATCCGTCGGGGTTATCGAACGAGATCTCGGCGGCTGAGCTGTCAGCTTGGGTGAAGTCGAATCCGCCCTCCGTCTGCCGGATGGTGTTCTCGCCGCTGCTTCCGATGGTGTGGGGGTTCAGCGATGTGTAATTGATGTGGTGCTCCATCGACCACGCGCGAGACTGCGAATAGGAGCGGAAGATCGCCACCGGTGTCTCTCCACGAAGAACCGCGACCTCGCCCTGCTCACTGACGTGCACCCGCGCATTGGCGCTGACGCCCGGCAGCAGCACCTGGTCGTCCGCGGGGTCGGTGCTGAGGATCGCGACCGCTGGCGTCGACTCCAAGACCGCGCAGCCTGCTGAGAACGTCGTCGAGTCGGGCACCAAGCGGTATGTGCCGTTGGCACGAACGAGGAGCTTGCCGCCATTGGCATAGGCGGGCTCTTCGAACCCGGTGGGCGACGCCTGGAGCAGGACGTCACTGCCGCATGTCGCAGCGATCGGATTCATTCCCTGCGAACCCGCGCTCTGCAGGCTTACGCCAACGTTGACGACCGCCCAATCGTCGGTGCGGGAGGTATCGGACGACTCGTCGCCGACCGCGGCCCTGCCCCACCCCTGCTCGAGGGGGTACGACGGGTTGAGGTCGACGACGAATACGGACGATCCGAAAACCGCTACGTACTTCGCATCGTCGAGCCGACGCAGCGTCGGGAGGTACTGGTTCCACTGCCTGCTGGATGCGCCAGTGTTCCGGCTGCGGTCATCGCCCAGGGTGTACTCCTTGCCCGATCCGGGGAGCGAGATCACGCTGCCGTGGTCGAGCGCCACCACCTGCCCGGTGAACAGCCCGTCGGCGTCGACCAAGGGCGCTGCACCCCAGACGGTGTTGTCGAGCGAAACGGAGGTCGCGGTGAATCCTGAGTCGTCTCGACGAACAAGCAGCCACTCGTGCTCGTCGGTCTTGCCGAAGAACTCACCCTTGTAGTCGCTGTCGGTGATGTCAATATCTGTCGGCACCGCGGCGCCGCTGATCGGAGTGATCGTGCCGGCAGCCGTATCGATGATCTGTGCGCCCGTGGGGTCAAGAACTAGGACGTGACCGGCGCCAGTGGCGACGGCCTCGAAGGACAGCGACCGGCTCGGACTGTCGAAAGTTGCCAACGTGGTTGCGTAGCCCGAGGCTCGCACGAGGTCAAGTCGCTGCTTGCCAGTTGTGGCGTTGCCGTTGATCGTGGAGACGAGAAGCCCGTCACGGACTGCGACCGGCTCGGCGCAGGACGAGTATGTCTCCGGCATCCCCTGCGCGCCGTCGGGCAACCCCCCGGCATCGGGCTGCGCGTCCAGATCGGTGAAGGACACCGTACCGTCGTCGACCTGAATGAGGTGCGTCCCCGTCCGGTAGGAGCAGAGGACCCCAACGGCGTCCGAGAGTAGTCGCACCCAGGCGATTTGATGCGGCAGTGACGTGGAGGCGATCACTTCGGCTGTCTCCACCTCGCGGAGCTCGAGCTGGGTCTCGTCGCGGTCCGTGCTCGAGCGGGTAATAGTGCCGACGATGCTGCCGTCGGGCGTGAAAATCGCGCTGTCCGCGCTGGACCCCTCGGGAACGTCGAAACTGTGGATCAGGTTCGCGGAACTTCCAGCGACAGCGAGCATGGCCGCGCGAACTGGCAGCGACTCCGAGTACTCAGACGCCCGGAGCGCGTACTGCGCAGCCTGGACGGGGTCTGTCTGGCTCGCGAGGATGGCCTGTGCCGCGTTCGCCTGACCGAGCGCCTCCCGGGTGGCCGCCTCGGCCTGGTTGCGGCTGATCAGCGCCCAGACCCCGGCCGCCAAGGCTAACAGGAAAAACACGCTCATCGTCGCCGCGACGACCATGATCGTCCGCTGTCGGCGTCGTGCCCGGTCGGCTTCTTCTAGGAGCAGGGACTCGATCGGCCGTTCGCGGACGGCAGCGAACACGGGAGCCAGCGCGGTCCGTTCGGCACCCTTCGCCGCTGAGGCAAGATCGATGAACTTCTGCTCGCGGCTGAACAAGCCGTGTAGCGCCGACGGGACCAAATCGGGGTGTGCCCAGTCTGCACTTGTCTCGTTCCATGACAGGTCGATGTCATCTACGCGGACCATGAACAGGCGATCGGGCGAACCTCCGTGAGAGAGCCAGTAGCGAACCTCGAGCTCAACCCACCGAGACCCGACAGTGTCCCGCGCAATCAGAACGATCAACGCGCGGCTGCGCTGGAGCCCTGTTTCAATCTCAGTGGTGAGGTCGCCCACTCGCAGCGAGGATTCGTCGAGGTATACACGGAAGGGCTCGTCACCCTTCTTGGGCTGGGCGAATCGCTCCAACGCGGCCTTGACGCGGCGGGCCTGAGCCTTTGACGTCGACCTATGTGAGATGAAGGCGTCATAGGAGTCCAGTACCACGTGGAAACACTATCGGCGGAGCTTATCGCGCGTCTCAACCTCGTCCCCCACACTTGCGACCGTTGTGTGCTCGCCCCGCTCGGCCGCACCGGGAGTCACGCCGAGCGGTGGGCCTGACACCGATCGGGATCGAGGTCGGTAGCGCCAACCGGCGCTGCCAGGTGACCATGACTGACGCCATGTTGACACTCAACCAAATGGTGGTGCGAGCGAACTCGGTGCTCCGAAATGTCCAGATGGACACACCGTGGACATTTCATCTGCGAAATGGACAACTTCAAAAAAAACCTACACCTACAACGCGACTCAGCCCGCGGGCGCCATGTCCGTGAAGCGTGAGAAGTGGCCCTGGAACGCGACTGTCACCGTCCGGGTCGGGCCGTTACGGTTCTTCGCCACGATCAGGTCGGCCTCGCCCGCACGGGGGCTATCGGCCTCGTAGGCCGATTCGCGGTGGAGCAGGATGACCATGTCGGCGTCCTGCTCGAGCGATCCGGATTCACGGAGGTCCGAGAGGGCGGGCTTCTTGTCCTGCCGCTGCTCGGGACCACGGTTCAGCTGCGAGAGCGCGATGACGGGCACCCGGAGCTCCTTGGCGAGCAGCTTGAGCGCACGCGAGAACTCACTGACCTCTTGCTGACGGCTCTCGACGCGCTTACCGCTCGTCATGAGCTGGAGGTAGTCGATGACCACCATCTTGAGGTCGGCGCGCTGCTTGAGGCGCCGACACTTGGCCCGGATCTCGACGAGAGTCATGTTCGGGCTGTCGTCGATGTAGAGCGGGGCGTCGTTGATGCGGCCACGGGTCGCCGCGATGGTCGTCCAGTCGCGCGAGTCGAGCGTGCCCTTGCGCATCGTGTGCAGCGGGACGGCACCCTCGGCGCTCATGAGGCGCATCGCGATCTCGCTGCGACCCATTTCGAGCGAGAAGAAGATGGTCGGCAGGTTGTGGCCGATTGCGGCGGCACGGGCGAAGTCGAGCGCGAGCGTCGACTTACCGAGGGCGGGTCGCGCGGCGATGATAATCAGCTGGCCCGGGTGCAGGCCGTTGGTCAGGTCGTCCATGTCGGCGAATCCGGTGGGAACGCCCATCATCTGACCATCGCGACCGCGGGCGGCCTCGATCTCTTCGACGGCCGCGTCGACGGCGACCGTCAGGGGAACGTAGTCCTCGGTGTTCTCGTTGCCGTTGACCGAATAGATCTCGGCCTGCGCGTTGTTGACCAGGTCGAGTGCTTCGCCCTGGCCCGAATAGCCCATCTGGACGATGCGCGTGCCGGCCTCGACCAGGCGGCGCAGCAGGGCGCGTTCGGCGACGATCGACGCGTAGTAGCCGGCGTTGGCAGCGGTCGGCACGATCGACGTGAGCGTGTGCAGGTAGTCCGCACCGCCCGCGCGCTGCAGCTCGCCCGTCTTGATGAGTTCGTCGGTGACCGCGACAACGTCGGTGGGCTCGCCGTGCGAGTAGAGCGAGAGGATGGCGTCGAAGATCAGCTCGTGCTTGGGCACGTAGAAATCGGGTCCACGGAGCGTCTCGATGACGTCGGCGACAGCATCCTTCGACAGCAGCATGCCACCGAGAGCGGACTGTTCGGCGAGGGTGTCGTGCGGGGGAGTCCGTTCGGGGCCGCGGGGGGCTCCGCCCATGCGGTCCTCCGAGATGTCAGCTATCGACACCGCGCTCCCTTCCGCCGAAACCGGCCCTCCACTCGCTTCACGCGAGGGGAAATATGTCCGGCCCGTCTCGGGGCGCGGAGTACGTCATGCAGCCCTGACGAGCGCATCTCTTTCGGAAAACGCCGAGCGGGTGTGTCTGATCGCCGGGTCCCCCGACAGCAGATCAGACACCTCCGACACTCGCCCGGAACGTCCTGTTCCAGCCTCCCCCGAAGTGCGCTCCCTCACGGTATGGGCCCGCAGATTCGCCCGCAACACGCCCTGTGGATAACTTTGTGGAAACTCGGTCAGACACGCCGCTATGCCTGTGTATGGAACCTGTGGACAACTAGATCAGAGGCATCTCATTTAGGCATTTTTTTATCCCTTGAACTGGGATTCACAGTTGCACAGCCTGTGGAAACAGGATGTGTTTGAAGCACTGCTTGAAGGTTCATCATTGAGGGTCGGGGTGTGCACAACCTCGGGACGTTTTGAGATACAGGGGTTTACGAACGCCGGCGTCCGGCGTAATCTCGCTGCCTACAAACGCATTGACGCGCAAACCAGATTGTCCAACCGGGGGGTGAGGACATGAACGTTGACGTTGAACCACGACAGAGTCGATGGTCACGGCTGCTTCTGCTCGCGGGCGGAGTCGGTCTCGCGTGGTGCGCCTTCACGACTTTCGGTCACTCCGCCAGTGCTTCAGCCACGGAAGACGATTCGAGCGGTCTGCTCGGCGCCGTCAGTTCGACCGTGCAACAGACGACATCCGCCGTCACGAACGTGATCGACACCGTCGAACCCGTCGTCGTCGACGTCATTCACACCGTCGTCCCACCGGCACCGGCGCCCGCCCCCGCATCGCAGGCACCCGCGGCCGCCGCCCCAGCACCCGGGGCCGCCCCCGCGCCGACTGTCATGCCGCTCGTCACACCTCTCGTCCAGGGGGTCGCGAATGTCGCGACCACGGCCGTGTCGGGTGTGACCGGCGCCACGACATCCGCTCTCCACGGCACCGCCGACACGGTCGACGCGCTCACGGGCGTTGTGGCTGACACGACCACCGGCATCGTCTCAAACGTCTCGATCGGAGAGGCCCTCGATCCGCTGCTCGCGGCGATCGATGGGCTCCCGCTGCTCGGCGCCGTGACCACGGGCACGGGCCTGACGGACACCGTGGGTTCGACCGTGTCCGTGGTCGACCACCTGCTCACGGTGGTCAGCGGCACAGCCACCACGATCGTCGGCAACCCGGCGCAATCGGGCACCGGGGGAATCCTGCCCCTTCCCGACACCCTGCTTCCCGGCGATGAAACCCAACCGATACCGGTGGTGCAACCGGTGGCCTCCGCTGCGCCACTCACGGCGCAACAGGCGCTGGTGTTCGGTGGGTTCTTCGCCGGAGCCCTCATCGTCGGATCGGCCGTGCCGATCGTGTCGGCATCGTCGACCGGCTCGGGGCGCTGGGGATGGCCTCACGCACCGTCTGCGCCCTCAGGGTCGCCCGGGCTGCTCTTGGCCGGGGTATCGGCCGCAGCGACGCTGTGGGCCGCTCTCGTCGAGTTCTCGTGGCGTGTGCACCCGACCGGTGCCGCCATCCGCTCTCTCTCGGACGACGCCCTTCCGGGCGCGCCCGTCTTCGCAACCGACGTCTCTCCTGACTGACGGGGATCGCGTCGCGCACTCATGCGCGGCAGACGATCCGGTGCGCCACTCGGCGCGCTGACACCCATCCAGTCAGGAGAATCATCATGCGTAGGACAATCAAGCGAGCGCTCCTCGGGGCGCTCATCGGAGGCGGACTCGCCTTCGCCGGGGCGACCGTCGCCCAAGCTGCGGAGACATCCGGAGAAGACGGCACGGCATCCGGCACTCAGGCACTCGTGGGCGTCACCCTGCCGGTGACGATCGGCGGAAACGGGATCTCGGTGCTGGGCGACTCGTCCAGCTCGGGAGCCGAGACGCCCGCGGCCACGCCGGCTCCCGCCACGCCGAGTGTCACCACCGGGGGCACGGACGGCATCGCATCGGGCACACAGGGCGTCGTGAGCGTCGCCGTTCCGGTCACCGTGGGCGGCAACGCCGTCTCGGTACTCGGAGACAGCGAGTCGACGGATGCCTCGGCACCCGCTCCGGCTCCGGCTCCTGCCGCCGAGCCTGCTCCCGCACCCGTCACGTCCGGTGAGGACGCGATCTTGGGCGGCACGCAGGCGATCGCGCCCGTCCAGGTTCCGGTCACGGTGA
>NZ_HG779585.1:0-130 GCF_000582705.2 Microbacterium sp. C448 | reverse complement strand
GACGACGGCATCGCCGGCGGCACCCAGGTGCAGGCTCCCGTTCAGGCGCCGATCACCGCTGGCGGCAACGCCATCTCGGTCCTCGGCGACAGCCAGTCGACCGACGCGGGAACGACGAACGGTACCTCGG
>NZ_HG779584.1:0-15080 GCF_000582705.2 Microbacterium sp. C448 | reverse complement strand
GGTCCTCGGCGACAGCCAGTCGACCGACGCCGGCACCACGAACGGTAACTCGAGCACCGGAACCGGAACGGACGCAAGCACCACGGGCGACGACGGCATCGCCGGCGGCACCCAGGTGATCGCGCCCAGCGGCGCACCCGTCACCGCGGGCGGCAACGCCATCTCCGTCATCGGCGACAGCCAGTCGACCGACGCCGGAACCACGAACAGTACCTCGAGCGGCGGAACCGGAACCGACGCAAGCACCACGGGCGACGACGGCATCGCCGGCGGCACCCAGGTGATCGCGCCCAGCGGCGCACCCGTCACCGCGGGCGGCAACGCCATCTCCGTCATCGGTGACAGCGAGTCGACCGGATCCATGGTCGCCACCCCGGCGGCGGGAGGAACCGACGGCCCGACGACGGGCGGCACCGAGGGAATCCTCGGCGGCAGCCAGATCGTCGCTCCGATCGACCTGCCTCTGACGCTCGGCGGTAACGCGATCTCGGTCGTGGGCGACAGCACCACCACGGGCCCGACCGGTCCGGTCGTTCCGACGGACCCGACCGACCCCACGGACCCGACCGATCCGACCGATCCCGGCACCCCGGGTACGGAAGAGCCCGGCGATGGAACGTCCAGTACGGGCGTCACCACGGTCGGCTTCACCGCGAGCATCGGTGCGGCCCCCGCGGCCCTGTCGGTCTCGGCGCTGGCTCTGACGGGTTCCACGACAAGCGGTCTGTGGATCGCCCTGCTCGCGCTCATCACGGGCGCGGCGCTCGCGGGTACTGCGGCGCTCCGCCGTCGCACCGCGCGGGTCTGACCGTGTGGGCGTGTGACCGGGGGGTACGCGCCCACACAAAAGACGGATGCCGCGGAACCGACCCGAGAGGGCTGGTTCCGCGGCATCCGTTCCCGCGCGTTGCGGTACTACTTGGCAGCAACCACCTGGAGGGTGATCACGGCGGTGAGGTCGTCACGCAGGCGAACGGTCGCCTCGTGCTCACCCACCGACTTGATCGCCGAGGTGATCTGGATCTTGCGCTTGTCGAGGTCACCGAGTCCGGCGGCCTTGACGGCGTCCGCGATGTCACCGGTCTTGACCGAACCGAACAGGCGCCCTTCGGCACCCGCCTTGACGGCCAGGCGCACCTTGGCGCCCTCGAGGGCGTCCTTCAGGGCGACAGCGGACTCGTGGTCGTGGATCGCGCGCGACTCGCGGGCGGCCCGGATGGACGCGACCTGCTTTTCGCCACCGCGGCTCCAGGCCACGGCGAATCCCTGGGGGATGAGGAAGTTCCGGGCGTACCCGGCCTTGACGTCAACGATGTCACCGGCGCTACCGAGCCCGGCGACCTCGTTCGTGAGAATCAGCTTCGACATGGTGCTCCCTACCGACCCGCGCCAGCGTAGGGCAGGAGCGCCATTTCGCGCGCGTTCTTGATCGCGGTGGCGATCAGACGCTGCTCCTGCACCGAAACACCGGTGATACGACGGGCGCGGATCTTGCCGCGCTCCGAGATGAACTTGCGAAGCGTGGGGACATCCTTGTAGTCAATGATGCCAACGCGAATCGCCTTGGCGGGAGCAACAACTTTCCCGCCCTTACGAGGCTTGCGGCGGTCGCCGCTCGACTTTCCAGCCATAAGTGGTCTTCCTTGGTTGTGGTGGGATGCCTGGGCCACAGGCATCCGAAATGCTTAGAAGGGGGTGTCGTCGCCGTAAGCGCCGGGGGCGCTCCAGGCTTCTCCACCGGCGTTGCCGGTGCCAGCAGACGAAGAGGCGGAAGGCGTCGCCCAGGGCTCCTCAGCAACCTGCTGACGACCCTGACCGCCTCCGCCGCCACCGCTTGCGGCACGCGTGACCTGAGCGGTCGCGTAACGCAGCGAGGGGCCGATCTCGTCGACCTCGAGTTCGATCGAGGTGCGCTTCTCGCCCTCGCGCGTCTCGTACGAACGCTGCTTCAGGCGGCCGGTCGCCATGACCCGCATACCCTTCGTCAGCGAACCCGCGACGTGCTCGGCGAACTCGCGCCAGACCGACGCGCGAAGGAACAGCGCTTCGCCGTCCTTCCACTCGTTGGAGGCACGGTCGAAGTTGCGCGGCGTCGACGCGATCGTGAAGTTCGCGACGGGGAGCCCGCTCTGCGTGTAACGCAGCTCGGGATCGGCCGTGAGGTTACCCACGACGGTGATGATCGTCTCGCCGGCCATCGCGGTTACGCGTCCTTCTTGGCCTTGGCGGGTGCGGCAGCCTTGCGGGCGGCCTTCTCTTCAGCGCGCTTCTTCTCGGCCTCGACCTGAGCAAAGCCCTCTTCCGCACGCAGCACCTTGGTGCGCATGACGGCTTCGGACAGCTTCAGCTGACGGTCGAGCTCCTGAGTTGCGGCGCTGGTGGCCGTGAAGTTGACGACGGCGTAGATGCCTTCGTTCTTCTTCTGGATCTCATAAGCGAGACGGCGGCGACCCCAGATGTCGACGTTGTCGATCGAGCCACCATCGTTTGTGATGACCTTCAGGAACTTGTCGAGGCTCGGGGCGACCGTGCGCTCGTCGATCTCGGGATCGAGGATGACCATGAGTTCGTACTGGTGCGTCACTAACCCACCTCCTTCGGACTAGAACGGCTGCCGAGCATCTCTCGACAGCAGGAGGGTGTGTGCATGTCGTCACGGTTTCGCGGACGGGCCGCGGCCGGACAACCTTCGTAGTCTAGCGGATGCGTGGCGTCGGGCCCAATTGTGGTCGGTCGGGGCCCATGCGCGAGACCGATGGCTCGGCCATCCGGACAACATTCCGGAACATTGAGCCGAATCGCCGGTTCCGCCGTCCGGAGAGCACCCGCCACACACATCTCTCCGGAGTGTTGTCCGGCGACGTGGGTAGCGTGGCCCTATGGACTGGATAGCGGACACTTCGCCGGGCGACTGGCTGCGCGACCGGCTCGACGCGACGTGGACGGGTGCCTCGAGCATGCACACCGTCGTACCTCGTGGCTTCCCGGCGTACGCACGGATCTTCCATCCCGCCTCCCGCTCCCGGCCGGTCGGGCAGCCGTGGCCGCCCCTTCCCTACGACGATCACGCCCGAGCGTGGGCGGCATTCGGCCGCTCGCAACCCCAGATCGACACCGAGAACGTCACTTGGGCGCAGACCGCGGCGACGTTCGGAACCCAGATGCATCCCGAGGCGCAGTGGAACCGCATCGTCGGCGCGCACGACCTCGAGCAGGGGTGGCAGCAGGTTCGCGGTCCCGAGGGTTGGCAGTACGACGCCCCGGGCGATGGACGGATGGACGTCGCACAGCTGGCCACGCTCGCGCGGCTGCTCGCCGCGGCGACCACAACCCCCCACCACGGCTATGCCGGCGTGTGGGAGGGCTACGGCGGTCTCGTCGGATTCATGGGCGAGACGCCGTCGCGCGCGGTCCTGACTTTTTCGGCGGATCCGACCGTGGACGACGCCGCATCGCTGCAGGACAGGCATCGGGCCATGCTCGAGGCGAGCACGCGCGACCCCTTCAACAACGTGTTCCGCAAACCCACGTGGCAGCCGGGCATCCTCTCGGATGAAATCTCCCGCGGCCCGCGTCTCGAGCTGCCGCAGCGCGCCTACGTGCTGTTCGCCGCGGGGGTGACGGCGTTCACGGATGCTTCATGGCCCGACCTCGCGCCCTGGGTAGGTCCCGACGAGGCGCATGCCTGGGCGCAGTCGCCGAACGTCCTGTGGCCCGCCGACCGCTCCTGGGCCGTCGTCAGCGAGATCGACTTCGACTCCACCGTCATCGCGGGGTCCGCCGAGCTGATCGCGGCGATCTTCGCTTCGCCCGGTCTCGAGGCACTTCCCCTTCGCGAGGGTGCCGACCTCACGTGGGACGGCGATTCGTGGAACGGCAACGAGGTGAACCGGTGAGTGGTGCCGGTCCCGCGACATCCGTTCCCTTCGACGCGCGTCCGCTGATCGAGCCTGCCCGCGCCGCTGACATCCGCGCTTTCACGACACGCCTACGTGCCGAGGGCCGTTTGGGGTCACCATTTTCGGGGACCCAGGGGGTGCAGCTCGTTCTGCTGATCGTGGTGGGCGGGGTTTTCGCCCTGGTGTTCCTGAGCATCTTCGGCACCATCGCCGGCGCGATGGTGACCAGCGGTTCGGTCGGGTGGCTGTTCGTCCTCCCTGTTCTGCTGGTGTTTGCCGCGATCGGAGCGATCGTCTGGCTCGTCGTCCGCTCCTTCTCCGGCGGTCGCGAGCGCTGGTACCGACTGGCTCGCTTCGCTGAAGCGAACGCGATGTCGTACGTCCCGGCTCTGGCGAGCCCCGGACTCCCCGGCATGATCTTCAGCCAGGGGCACTCGCGATCGGCGCGTGACCTCGTTCGCGGCGAGCAACCGCGCTTCGTGGAGTTCGCGAACTATCGCTACGTGACCGGGTCGGGGAAGAACCAGTCGACGCACAAGTGGGGGTACGTCGCGATAAAGCTCGATGTGCCGCTGCCGCATATCCTGCTCGACGCCGTCGGCAACAACGGCCTCTTCGGATCGAACCTGCCGACATCGTTCGATCGAGACCAGCGCCTGAGTCTCGAGGGCGACTTCGACAAGTACTTCTCGCTCTTCTGCCCGCGCGGTTACGAGCGCGACGCGCTTTACCTGTTCACGCCAGACATCATGGCGCGGTTCATCGACAACGCCGCCGAGCTCGATGTCGAGATCGTCGACGACTGGCTGTTCCTCTACGCAAAGCGCGACCTGTCGACCCTCGACCCCGCGACGTGGGCGTGGTTGTTCGCGACGGTCGGTGCGCTCTTGGAGAAGTTCGCGCAATGGTCGCGGTGGCGCGACGATCGACTGGCAGCGGATGCCTCGGCCCGCGCGGCCGGTGCCGTTGGAGCGGGGTTCGTTGCGGGCGGCGTTGCCGATCCGTTCGCCGCAGCGCCGGACCTCCGGCCACCTCCCGGTGTCGCACCCGAGGGCCGACGCTTGAAGCGAAGGGTTTCGGTGCTCGGCATCATCGCGGTCGTCGTGTTCGTGGCGGTCTGGGTGGTCACGATCTTCTTCTGACCGACGGTCGAACCTCGAGAGTTACTCGGCGAGCCGCCAGTCGTCGAAGCTGAAACCCGGCGAGACGATGCAGGTCACCAGCACCTCCGCATCGCCGGCGAGGCGTGACGTCTGCCAGACGCCAGCGGGAACGATGCCCTGTGCGACGTGTCCGCCAGCGTGGTCGGGTCCCAACACGATGGACTCGCCCTCGCCCGGCCCATCACCCGCGCCGCCGAGCCGCAGTTCGAGCGTGCCCGGCCCGTGCCAGAGCCAGATCTCGTCGCTCGCGACGACGTGCCAGGCGCTTTCTTCGCCGGGCGTCAGCAGGTAGTGGATGCAGGTCGCCGCCGGTCGCTCGCCGCCCGGGGTCTCGACCGCCACACCGGACGCCCACGTGCGCCGGAACCATCCGCCCTCCGGGTGCGGCGCGAGGTCGAACCGTCGCGCAGTCTCGGGGCGCTGGTCGGGGTTCCCACTCTCGCTCATCGCTGCACTCCTGCTCTGTCCCGGAATACGCCGACTCCGGATGCTTCGAGCGCGGCGTGTCTAGCGCAGATCGAAGTATTGCAGCTCCGGCTCGGTGAGCATCCGCGACCGGATCAGGAACCGCATCCCGGTCGGACCTTCGACGCTGAACCCGGCGCCCCGGCCGGGCACGATGTCGATCGTGAGGTGCGTGTACTTCCAGTACTCGAACTGCGACTCCGACATGTAGATCTCGACGGGGTCATCAAGCCCGACGTCGATCGCGCCGAGCAGCACGTCTGAGGGCCCGGTGATGAACATGCCGACGGGGTAGCACATGGGTGCGCTACCGTCGCAGCATCCGCCGGACTGATGGAACATCAGCGGCCCATGCTGCAGGGTCAACTGCCGCACCATGGTGGCCGCGGCATCCGTCACCGCCACGCGTTCGTTCGTCTCGGTACTCACGCCCTCGCTCCCTTCACCCTGTCACCGGCGCCATGTCCCACATCCTTCGTATCGTGTCCCACTTCCACTCGGAATGAAGCGTCCATAGCGAGTGAAAGTGGGACACAGAAGGGAGGAGGTGACTTAGAAGAAGCCCATCGGGCCTTCGGCGTACGACACCAGCAGGTTCTTCGTCTGCTGGTAGTGGTCGAGCATCTTCAGGTGGTTCTCGCGGCCGATGCCGGATTGCTTGTACCCGCCGAACGCCGCGTGCGCGGGGTACTGGTGGTACGTGTTAGTCCAGACGCGACCAGCCTCGATCGCCCGGCCCGCCCGGTACGCGATGTCACCCGAGCGGCTCCACACCCCGGCGCCCAGACCGTAGAGGGTGTCGTTGGCGATGTCGATTGCGCCGTCGAAGTCGTCGAACGACGTGACCGAGACGACCGGTCCGAAGATCTCTTCCTGGAAGATCCGCATGTCGTTCGTGCCCTCGAACACCGTCGGCTGCACGTAGAAGCCGTCCGACAGGTCACCGCCGAGGTCGACGCGCTCGCCACCCGTGAGCAGCTTTGCGCCACCGGCCTTGCCGATGTCGATGTAGCTCAGGATCTTCTCAAGCTGGTCATTGGATGCCTGGGCCCCGAGCATCGTCGCCGGGTCGAGCGGGTTGCCCTGCACGATCTTGCCGACGCGCTCGAGGCCGTCGCTCAGGAACCCGTCGTAGATCGACCGCTGGATCAACGCGCGGGAGGGACACGTGCAGACCTCGCCGCCGTTCAGGGCGAAGAAGGTGAAGCCCTCGAGTGCCTTGTCGTAATAGTCGTCCTTCTGGCGGGCGACGTCTTCGAAGAATACGTTTGCGCTCTTGCCCCCGAGCTCGAGGGTCACCGGGATCAGGTTCTGCGACGCGTACTGCATGATCAGGCGCCCGGTCGTGGTCTCGCCCGTGAACGCGACCTTGCGGATGCGCTTGTGCTGAGCGAGCGGAGCGCCGGCCTCGATGCCGAACCCGTTGACGATGTTGACGACACCGGCGGGAAGCAGGTCTCCGATGATGTCGAACAGGAACAGGATCGACGCCGGGGTCTGCTCCGCGGGCTTCAGCACGACGCAGTTGCCGGCCGCGAGCGCGGGGGCGAGCTTCCACGTCGCCATCAGGATCGGGAAGTTCCACGGAATGATCTGCGCGACCACACCGAGCGGTTCGTTGAAGTGGTAAGCAACGGTGTCTTCGTCGATCTGGCTGAGCGAGCCCTCCTGGGCCCGAAGCACGCCGGCGAAGTAGCGGAAGTGGTCGACGACCAAAGGGATGTCGGCGGCCAAGGTTTCACGCACGGGCTTGCCGTTATCCCAGGTCTCGGCGACGGCGATCATCTCGAGGTTCTGCTCGATGCGATCCGCGATCTTGTTGAGGATGTTCGCGCGCTCGGCGGGCGTCGTCTTCTTCCAGGACTCGAACGCCTGCCACGCGACATCCACCGCGCGATCGATGTCTTCGACCGTGCCGCGGCCGACCTCGCAGAACGGCTTGCCGTTGACCGGGCTCAGGTTCTCGAAGTACTGGCCTTTCACGGGCTCGACGAACTCGCCCCCGATGTAGTGGCCATAGCGGCTGCGATATTCGGCGAGCGCCCCGCGCTGACCGGGGGCTGCGTAGACGCTCGAGACGCGCTCTTCGACGATGGTCATGTCTGTCTCCTTCGACGTGTCATGAGTGAACGGCATGCGCTGCCGCGATCTGCGTCGACGGTAGGCCGCGCAACGTTGCATCCCGTTGCGCCCCTGCGTTTCGTCTCCTCGCCGCGCTCGTCGCTCAGCGAGCGACCCCCACGCCCGGTCGTTGAGCGAGCCGCAGGCGAGACGAAACGACGCCCCGCGTCAGTCCTCGAGCCGCGCGATCCGCGCGACGAGCCCCGCCCGCCGGGGGGAGCGCGCCGGCAGCAGACTCAGGCACAGCCGCAGCACCTCGACGTCTTCGGTAGCGTCCTCGGTATCGGCATAGGCCAGCAGAACGTCGACGGATGCCTCGGCGATCAAGGCCTCGCGCAGCGCCTGGCGAACGCTCTCCCGCACCCTCTCCACCCCGGGCGCGACGGAGTCGGGCAGCACCGCGCCCCGATACGCGGCGAGCGCGACCCGATGCGCGCCGCGGTCGAGCAGCGACAGCACGTGTTGGGCATCCGTCTCGAGCTCGGGTCCGAGCCGGTAGGGCCGGGATGCCGGGACCAGGTGGGGAGCCGTGCGCTCCAGCGCCTTCCGCAGGCGCACCAACTCTGGGCGCAGAGTCTCGGCCGACGCGCTTTCGCCGTAGACCAGCTCGGCGAGGCCGTCTGCCGACAGGCCCTGCCGATGCGTCGCGAGCATCAACAAGATTTCGGCGTGCCGAGCGCTGAGCTCCGTCATGCGATCCGATCCTTCGCCCGCGATCTCGAGCAACGCCCGGTCCCGTCCGAGTACCCGCAGCGTCGAGCGCGCGACCTCGGGGCGCGGAGCGCGGCGTCGCGGCCGACGCGATTCGGCAACGCGCGGGGGAGTGGCCGCCCGAGCACGCAGCCGTGCAACGAGCAGCTCACCCTCGACCGCGCGCGCCGTCGCATCGACCAGAAGCTGTGCCTGCGGAGTCACCGCACTCGAGCCGCCCGTGACATCGATGACGCCCAGGATGCGCCGGGTTTCGGGATCGTGCACGGGCGCCGCCGTGCAACTCCACGGCTGAACGAGGCGGTTGTAGTGCTCGGCGCCGCGGATCTGGACGGATCGATCCAGTGCCAGGGCCGTCCCCGGCGCGGCGGTGCCGACCGCCGACTCGGACCAGTTCGTACCCGCGACGAATCCCATCTCTCCCGTCAACGCGCGCACGTTGCGATCACCCTCGACCCACAACAGACGCCCGGCGGCATCACCCACGGCAACGGCAACTCCCGATTCGGCTGCATCGCCGGGCAACAGGAGCGCGCGGATCATCTCGAGCACGTCCGCGAGTGGATGCGTCCGGCGGTACTCCTCGAGCTCGGTCGGTGAGAGCGCGACCGAAGGGAGCGCTTCGGCCCCCACGAGGCCGGCGAGAGAGCGCCGCCAGGACTCGCGCACGAGAGGGCGAACGTCGAGCAAGCGCTGGTCGGCGGAGTTCCCGTGCACCAACTCGTCGTGAGCACGCTCGATCAGCAGGCGCGACGTCTCGGGCGAGACCTCGCGCCGAGACGACCACGGCGACGACATGCGGACCCCATCTGCGTTGACGGTCCGCACAGGCTACCGCGCACGTCGGGGCGTGCCTAGGCCGTCGGCTGCTCCGCGAGGTTGCCCGAAGCCCATCGACCCAGCTGATCGAGGATCGGCAACAACCGTTCACCGCTGTCGCTCAACGCGTATGCAACGGCTGTGGGTGGACCGGGGGTGACCGTGCGGACGACGAGTCCCGCCTCAGCCAGTCCCGCGAGACGCTCCGACAGAACGGCGTCGCTGATCCCCGGCACCGCACGCCGCAGGGCTCCGAATGTCGAGGCGCCACTTCCCAGGGCCGAAACGATCATCCCGTTCCACCGCTTACCCAGCACCGAGAACGCGAGGGTCACGGCTGCATCGCAGACATGAAGCTCGTGTTCGGAATCCGTCATGAATTCATCGTACGGGTGCTACAGTCTCCGGAGTCGCTCTGTTTTTACGAGTAACTTCGAAATCCAGATTGGACATCACATGACCACCCTGTTCCGCCTCGACGCCAGCATCCTCCCCACCACCTCTTCGAGCCGCGAACTCGCCGACCTCGTGGAGAAAGAGTGGCTCTCAACGCACCCGACGTCCACCGTCGTCCGTCGCGACCTGTCCGTGGAGCCGATTCCGGCGACCGCGTGGGCAGACGCCGTCACCTCGAACTTCACTCCCGAGGCAGAACGCACCGACGGCCAGCGCGCAGCACGCGCCCTCTCGACCCAGCTCGCCGACGAACTCGTCGACGCCGACGCACTTCTCTTCGCCGTCCCGCTCTACAACTACGGGGTGTCGCAGCACTTCAAGACGTGGTTCGACCTGGCGTACACCGATCCCCGCATCGACCCGCAGGGCACCGCGCTGCACGGCAAGCCCGCGACCCTCGTGACGGTCCTCGGCGGCAACTACGCACCGGGCACGCCGAAAGAGGGCTGGGACCATTCCACGTCGTGGCTGCGTCGTGTCCTCGCGGATGTCTGGGGCCTGGATCTTCGGGTCGTCGAGCGTCCCTTCACGCTCGTGGGCGTGAACCCGGCCCTCGATGCGTTCGCCGAGGTTGCCGCCGATCTGAAGCAGACGGCCGAGACCCACGCCGTGCGGTCCGGACGCGAGATCGCGGAACTCACCGCATCCGCCTCGAGCTGAGTGAGCAGCGCTCACCCTGTGGGGCAGGTTCGGTGCTGTGGGGCACGGCAGAACCTGCCCCACAGCACGTAACCTGCCCCACTTCCCGTCCAGCTCACCGAGTGAGATCGACCGGGTGGATCGATACAGGACGATAGGCGAGCGAGCCCTACGCACGCCTCAGGACCGAGCGGCCCACCACGCGCGCAGTCGCGCCTCGGCCTCGGCCTCGCCGAGGATCCCCTCGTCGAGGCGCAGGTCGAGGAGGAAGCGGTACGCGTCGCCCACCTCGCGTCCCGGAGAAATCCCAAGGACCTCTTGAATGCGGTTGCCGTCGAGCTCGGGGCGGATCGACTGCAACTCTTCTTCGGCCTCGAGCACAGCGATCCGCCGCTCCAGATCGTCGTACGCCGTGCGCAGCCGCGTCGCCTTGCGCTTGTTGCGCGTCGTGACATCGGCGCGGGTGAGGATGTGCAGGCGCTCGAGCTGATCACCGGCATCGCGAACGTAGCGCCGCACGGCCGAGTCGGTCCAGGCGCCCCCCGAATACCCGAAGAAGCGCAGATGCTGATCCACCAAGTGGCTGACGGCGGTGACCGTGTCCGAATCGAACCGCAGAGCTTGCAGCCGCTTGCGTGCCAGACGCGCCCCGACCGCATCGTGATGGTGGAACGTCACACCGCCGCCCGACTCGAGCTTGCGCGTCGCGGGCTTTCCGATGTCGTGCAGCAGAGCGGCAAGGCGGAGCGCGACATCCGGATCCGCACCCGGGTGTCGCTCACCCTCGAGGTCGATCGCCTGCTTCAGCACGGTCAGCGAGTGCTCGTATACGTCCTTGTGGTGGTGATGTTCGTCCACCTCGAGCCGCAGCGCCGGCAGCTCGGGAAGGAAAACGCCCGCGAGTCCCGTTTCGACGAGAAGACGGATGCCTCGCACCGGATCCCTCGTCTGCAGCATCCGCACGAGTTCGGCCTGAATACGCTCCGGACTGACGATCGAGAGGGTGTCTCGCATCGCGGTGATCGCCTCGATCGCGTCGTCGGCGACGATGAAGCCCAATTGAGCCGCGAACCGGGCCGCCCGAAGCATCCGGAGCGGATCGTCGCCGAAGCTGACGGCCGGGGCGACGGGAGTGCGCAGCACCTGATCGAGAAGATCTTCGACGCCCGACGTCGGATCGACCAGCTGCGGGCCGGGAACCCGCAGCGCCATCGCGTTGACCGTAAAGTCCCGGCGCAGCAGGTCGTCCTCGAGTCTGTCCCCGAACTCGACGACCGGCTTGCGGGTCTCTCCGTCGTACTCGTCGGCGCGGTACGTGGTGATCTCGACCTGCTCGCCACGCACGCGGGCGCCGATCGTGCCGAACGCGCGGCCGATGTCCCACTGCGCCGTGCTGATCGGCTTGACGATGCGCAGGATGTCATCCGGTCGCGCATTCGTCGTGAAGTCGAGGTCGTGCGTGGGTCGATCGAGCAACGCATCGCGCACCGGCCCGCCCACGATCGCGAGCTCGAACCCGGCGCGCTCGAATGCGACGGACAACTCGGCCACAACGGGCGACGCCGCAAGACTCGCGAGTCGGCCGAGGCCCTCGGCCATACTCACCATGTCAACCAGCCTACCGAGGCGGGTCGGACACCTACGCGGACGGCGATGCCTCGCCCCCCGCGAAGGTCAAGAACCCGTCATCGAGCAGGCCTCGAACACGGGGGAGGAGATCCGAGAGGAGTGCGTCGGGGTCCACCTCGAGCAACTCCGCGATCGCCGCGATCAAACGTCCCACGGGCAGGTCACCATCGCTCGCACCCACGAGCGCGGCCAGAGCCGGGTCGACGGCGAGGGTGCGGCCGAAGCCTCCGCCCTGACGCAGCTCGATCACGCTCGGATCCTCCGCCCCGGGCAGGTAGTGGCGCGCTTCGGTGACATCCCCGGCAACCAGCAGTACCGCTTCCGCGAGCTCGGCATCGCTCAGCCGAGCCTGGCGGTCGTGTGCGCGCAGGCTCTCGGCAAGATGCATTCCCAGAGCGGCATTCGGCCCAATCGCACCCTCGACCCGTTCGAATCGTAAGAGGGCAGGGCTACCTTCGGTCCTCCGGCGCAGCAGGATGTATCCGAAGCCGACCTCGCGCACGCCACGCGCCTCGAAGTCGTCCAACCACGCCGCGAGCATCGTTTCGAACTCGTCCGTGCCGGGGACGGTGCCGCCATCGCGGATCCAGAGCTCGGCGTACGCGATCGGATCCATCCGGTCTCGTTCAATCACCCAGGCATCCAGGGGCACAGGAGATGCCGCGATCCAGTCGCGCACGCGATGCAGTCCGTCCTCTCCGTCGACGTACTCCCAGTTACCGAGCAGCTGCGCGATACCTCCGGGTACGAGGTGGACTCCGGCCCCCATGACGATGTGACAGACGAGCGCATCGCCCGTCAGGCCACCATCGCGGTACTCGTAGGCGGGAACGTCTGCGCCCCGCGGCGTGATCACGAAAGGAGGATTCGACACGATTCGGTCGAAGACCTCACCCTGTACCGGGTCGAAGAGACTGCCCCGCAGGGTGCGGATACCGTCCACGGCGTTGAGCTGTGCGTTCAGGCGGGTGAACCGCAGGGCGGCCTCCGAGATGTCCGTTGCCGTGACATCGGGACTGTCGCGGCGCGCGCGCAACGACTGAATGCCGCAACCGGAACCTAGGTCGAGCACGCGAGCGGCGGATGTCGGGAGCTGCAGCCCCGCGAGCGTCAGGGAAGCCCCTCCCACGCCGAGGACGTGGTCCTCCGGGAGAGGTCCCGGGCGCACGGACTCGTCGATATCGCTCGCTATCCACCATTCGCCCGCACCGTGCTCATCGACGTATGCCTGCGGCCGTATCATCACCGACGGCGTGACCGACCCCGAACTCATTCGGACGAGGCCGAGCCTCTCGGCACCGCCGATAGTGACGTTCGACAGCGCCGCGCTCGCCTCGGATTCACGGACCGGGCTCCCCAGGAAGAAGAGCCGCGCAAGAACGGCGACCGCCGAGTCCGTCGCGGCTGCCTCTCGTCGAGCCGGAAGCGCGCGGCCGCGCCCGATCGCTTCGTCCGCCGCGACACCCCAGAGCGCACGCAATCGCGCACCGGTGTAGCCGGCCGCGGCCAGGTCGTCGGCGAGCGCGCGCGCCAGAGCCGGATCGGGTTCGGGGATCATCCCCCCATTCAACCGTGCCTCTTGAAGAACTACGCCGCCGATGGTCACTGAACCCCGCTGCCGCACGGCGATGCACCGGTGACGCGAAGGCGTGCGCCGTAGAATCGGGCCGAATGTGCGAACTCTCGCACTCGATGACAACCCCGGACACACCGTGAAGCACCTCTTCTTCGGCTCCGGCGTGCGGCGCGGCTCCGCGCCCGGAGGGCTCGGCGTGCGGCGAGACACGATCCACAGCCGTCTCGGCGCCGGAACCATGAGCACAGCCAGGCGCAGAGTCGTCGAGCGCCTACGCGGCACGGCCGCCCTCCTCGCGGTCACCACCACCCTCGTTCTCGCCGGCGCCACGGGAGCTGTCGCATCGCCCAGTCCGACACCGACGCCCACACCGGCCGAGCCGACCCTCGTTCTCGCACCGCTCGCCCACGGTGTCGTGGCGGCCGGCGCAGCGCTGACGTCCACGATCGAGGTTTCCAATCCGACCTCGACGGATCTCGCGCCGACATCGCTCACGGTCGAGCTCAGTGACAGCCCGCTCACCACGAGCCCCGAGCTGGACGAGTGGATCGACAACGGTGAACTCGCGACCGAGGCATCCGTGATCGATCGCCCCGCCGTGCCCGCGATCGTCGCGGGCGACAGCGAGATCGTCGTGTCCACGGTTGCCGTCGAGGCATTGGCAGGACGAACTCCCGGTGTATATGCGCTGTCGGCTACCTACGGTGGAGACGTCGTCTCGCGAAGTGCCATCGTGCTGCAGGGCGACACCCCGACGGCCGCCGCAATCGGCGTGATCGTGGCGGTGACGGCCGGCCCACAGACGGACGGACTGCTCTCCGCGGAAGACCTCACGACACTCACGGGCACAGATGGTCGCCTCACCGACATCCTGGCCGGCGTCGCCGGGACCTCAGCGATCCTTGCTGTCGACCCCGCCTTGCTCGCATCGATCCGCGTTCTGGGGGATTCTGCGCCCGCCAGCGCTCTCGCGTGGCTGGATCGGCTCGCAGCCCTCCCGAATGAGCGCTTCGCCCTGCAGTTCGGCGACGCGGATGTCTCGGTCCAGGCCGATGCGGGACTCACCACCCTGCTCGAGCCCACGAGCCTGGACTACGCCATGTCCGAGGATGACTTCGTGAATGCGACGCCGACCCCGAGTCCGAACCCCTCGGCAACTGCGGACGCCCAGACCGACGAGGGCGGTGACACAGACACAGACACCGTTCCGTTGCCCGACCTCGACGAACTTCGCGCCGTACCCGGGGCACGGGCCGCCATGTATTGGCCCGCGCAGGGCCGCGCCGACGCGAATGCCGTGAACGTGCTGGCACAACAGCCCTCGGCAACGGGCTCTCCGGCGACCACCCTGCTCAGCTCTGCAGAAACCGAGCGGTCCGAGGCCCGCGCCGCCGCTTCGTCCGCCGAGGGTGCACCCCTGCTCGTGTACGAAGCCGGTTCATCGAGCGCGATACGAGCAACCGCCGCCGCAACGGAGGGCAGCGCCCAGGCCGCGTCCGCCCTCATATCCGCACAGATTGCGCTCGAGGCGTCGAGCCCGAGCGGTCCCCTGTTGGTCACGACAGAGCGGATGGCTGAGGTCAGCGCCATATCGCTCCGCGC
>NZ_HG779583.1:0-3029 GCF_000582705.2 Microbacterium sp. C448 | reverse complement strand
ACGCCACCCGATTCTGACCCGCGCACCTAGGCAGCTCAGCGCCGGACTGATCATCAGCCTGCTGGTCTGGCTGACCTTCGTGCTGCTCATACCCCAGATCGGCGACACGATGGACCCGGACAATCAGGTCCCGGGCGGGCTGTTCGCCGCGTTGCAGATTCAGAAACCGGATGAGCTGGCCGTGCTCGCCCAGTTCGCACGCTTCGACAGCATCCGCAACGGACTGGAAGTGTCCTCGGTTACCAAGCACTTCGAACGGATCGCGTTCGCGTTTCTGGGGATCAAGGGCCAGTACAACCAACAACCACTGCCCGTGGTGTGGATGGCGATGCTGCCCTACATCCTCACGCTCACCGCCGCGACCGTCGCCTCCATCACTATCGCCAGCGCCGTCACCACCCGGCGCGCTCTGCAAAGGAAACAATCATGAACACCAAAAACCTGATCCCTTTCGTCGCCGCAATGGTCCTGACCGCCGGCGTCCTCACCGGCTGCCAAGCTGCCACCGGCACCGCCCTGGCGACCCCCGGTGCCTCTGCCAGCGCGACACCGGGCTCCAACTCCGTGCTGCCGGTCGCGTCCAACCCGATCAGCAACACCAGCACGGCACCAGGTCTGAGTATCGCCTCGGCGGCCGTGGAGGACCTCGTCGACCCGGCCACCGGGAAGGCGATGGATGACCGGCTGCAGATCACGTTGACCAACAGCACCAGCACACCCTTGACCAACGTCGAGATCTACTATCAGATGACCGATGTCACCACCCAACAGTCTGAGGGGTACTACATGGCACTTGATGACGTGACAATTCCTGCCCAGGACGAGACGACCGTGTACTTCGACAACGGCACCGAGCCCGGGCACTTCCCCGAGAACACCTTCAGCCTGTACCGCACGTCCACCAACCAGGTCGATTTCGTCATCCAGGCCAGCGCCGACGGCGTTCAGGTCGCTACCGCGAACGCATCGAAAGGGGCCGGTACCGATGAACAGCCCGACTGACCGACGCCCCGGCCTGCGGCAGGCGGGTGCCCGGTGAGGATTCTCGTCGTCGAGGATGACGTCGCGCTCGGCGACGTCATCCGCCGCGCCCTCGCTGAGACCGGGTATGCCGTCACCATCGCCGGAACCGCTCCGGGCGGGATCGAAGCATTCGAGATCGACACGTACGACCTGGTCGTCCTGGATCTGATGCTCCCCGGACTGCCGGACGGCGGCATGGGCGTCTGTCGGCGCATCCGCGAGATCAACCACGACACGCCGGTGCTGATGCTGACCGCGCTGGACTCGATGCGCTCCAAGGTCGCGGGGCTGGACGCGGGCGCCGATGATTACATCGTCAAACCGTTCCACCTGGTCGAGTTGTTGGCCCGTACCCGGGCGCTGCTGCGCCGCGCGCCGCGCGCACAGCCGCCGGTGCTCACCGCCCAGGGCGTCACCCTGATTCCCTCCACACAGACGGCGATCCGCGATGGGCGTACCATCGACCTCACCCCCAAGGAGTATGCGGTCCTGGAGTACCTGATGCGCAACGCAGGTACGATCATCAGTTCCACCGAACTGATCGACCATGCCTGGGACAGCAACTACGAGGGGTTCAGCAACGTCGTGCAAACGTACATCCGCTACCTTCGCCAAAAGCTGTCCACGCCCGGTGAATCCGACATCATCCAGACTCGCCGGGGCGCCGGTTATCTGATCGCGGCAGACGAATGATCTTCCGCCGTGCGACGATCCGCCTCACCGTCGCGTACACGGTCATCCAGCTGGCGATCTTCGCGATCTTCGCGATCGGCGTGTACACGTTCGTCACCGGAACGTTCGATTTCGACGCCGCCGAGAGCGATGGCGAAGGCGCAGTTAATGCCGCGGAGCAAGGATTCGCGTTGCTGCGCACTGCGCTGATCGTGTTCTATGCCTGCCTCCTCGTCGTCATCCCGCTGTTCAGCTGGCTGATGGCACGTTCGGCGCTGAAACCGATCCGGGTCAGCTTCGAACGACAACAGCAGTTCGTCGATGGTGCTTCCCACGAGATGCGCACCCCGCTCAGCGTCATCCAGGGGGAACTCGAACTGGCTCTGAGTCGCTCCCGTTCACCCGCCGAGTATCAGGAAGCGATCACTGTCGCACTTACGGCCACGGGTGGGCTCATCCGGCTTACCGAGGACCTGCTGAAACTGTCCCGCACGAGCAAGGCGGAACTCTCCGACAGCTTCACCCTGATCGATCTGAATGAGATCCTTCCGGAGCTGGTCGTCGCTGCTGCGGGCCGCCGCGACGATGTTCACATCGCCGTCGACACTGGGCCCCCGCTACCGGTGCGTGGATCAGCCGAACTCCTCTCGCGCGCGATCGGGAACGTCCTCGACAACGCAGTGAAGTTCAGCGGCCCGGGCGGCGCTGTCACCCTCAGTACCACCCGCGGCGACGGGGGTGCAGCCGTGATCCGGATTGACGACGACGGTATCGGAATGACTCCCGCAGAACTCGTCCATGCTTTCGACCGGTTCTGGCGTGCCGAAACATCACGAACCACCCCGGGGCACGGATTGGGGTTGGCGTTGACAAAGCAGATCATGCAGGCCCATGACGGCTCCATCGCTCTCGAATCCTGGCCCGGGCGCGGGAGCACGGTCACCTTCAAAATACCGACCGCCACGCGCTGACCGCGAACGGATGGTCCACCGACAGAGCCAACGGGCGACGGTCCGGAGGCAATTCTGGCGCTCTCACGTTCATCTCATCGCCTTCTTCTTAGCCTGTATTCACAGTCGAGAACTCACTCGATCTTCAACGAAAGGCAGTCCGCAACCGCCACTGCGGCGGTGAACGACACCGCGAAGGAGAACAGCATGAAGACAACAGCCAAGCGGGCGATCGCCACCGGCGCACTCGTCACCGCACTCGCCCTGGGCGGCACCGGAGTGGCCGTCGCCACTACCGGCGCGGCAAGCGCCCCGGCAAATACCACCAACAGCGAGCAGGACCCCGGCTACGTCGTGTCCCGCGTCAAGTAGTTGGCAGGGATT
>NZ_HG779582.1:0-22686 GCF_000582705.2 Microbacterium sp. C448 | reverse complement strand
CACTCGTAGAGCCCCGCCATGAGGAGGGGAGAATCGTCCGCCGGGTGGATATAGTGCGGCTCTTTGCCGTCGTCCGTCACCTTCCACTCGTAGTAGCCGGAGGTCGGCACGATCGCGCGGCGCTTCTCAAGCGCACCACGGAACATCGGCTTGTCCTCGATCTCCTCGGAACGCGCGTTGAACGCGCGCGACCCGATCGAGACATCCTTCGCCCAACTCGGCACGAGGCCCCAGCGCGCAGCCTCGAGGCGTCGGGTCGGGGGGTCAGTCTTTGCCGAGTCGAGGACGATAACCGCCCGGTCGGTGGGCGCGATGTTGAACGAGGGCGCGGGCAGGTCTTCGGCCACCGTGTCGACATCGAGCAGGTCCGTCAGATCGGCCGGGGGTCTGGTCACCACGAAGCGTCCGCACATACCTCAAACCCTACGCGCGGGCGCCGACATGGCGATGGCGCGGCTCAGACGAGGCCCGCGCGCTCCAACTTGTCCAGGATGCCCGCGCCGTCGGACGCCGTGACCCACGGGGCCTGAGCATCCGAGTGATCGTCGACCGTCTGACGTCCACCGGCCAGCACGGCCTCGGTCGTGGAAAGGCGACGGATAGCGACCGCCGAGACCTGCCCCGGGTGGTCCTTCGCGAACTCGGTGTAGATCGACTCGTCGTGCTGACCGTCGTCGCCGATCAGCAGCCACTGGACCTGCGGAAACTCCGTCGCGAGCCGACGCAGGTTGTCGAGCTTGTGCTCACGGCCGCTCCGGAACCACCGGTCATGGGTTGGGCCCCAGTCGGTCAGCAGAATTCCGCCGGGCGGGAAGAGGTGGCGGGAGAGGAAGCGGGTGAGCGTCGGGGCGATGTTCCATGCGCCGGTCGACAGGTAGATCATCGGGGCGCCGGGATGGCTGCGTACCAGGCGCTCGAGCAGCACCGCCATACCGGGCACGGGCAGGCGAGCGTGCTCGTCGACGACAAACGAGTTCCAGGCGGCGATGAGCGGACGGGGCAGCGCCGTGACCATGACGGTGTCATCGACATCCGAGACCACACCGAACTTCACGTCCGAGCCGACGATGAACACCCGCGCCTCGACGGGGTCGCTGTTCTCGACGGACAGTTCGAGGGTCTGCCATCCGGACTCGAGCTCGGCCTGGATGACCGTGTCGACCACGCCGCCGCGGTCAGACACCACCGTGTGGGTGCGCCCGGCGACCGTGATCTTCACCTCGGAGTAGCCGACGGGGATGCTGACGAAGCTGCGCCAGCCGCGCAGGCTGCTGATCTCGCCCGACTTCGTATCGCGGGGCGGGCGAACGATCAAGACCCGTCCGACGACGCGCACCCAACCCTCGCCGCCGTAGCCCGGGAAGGGGACGATGCTGGCGCTCAACCCGCGCCGACGGGCGCGCTTCTCTCGCCAGGCGTGGAATCGGTGCTCGAGTCTTGCCAGCCAGAGGATCTTGGCGGGAAAAGCGGGGGCCTGCGTCGTAGTGGGCATCGCCCTCAGTCTTTCATGCCCTCCGGAGCATCCTCGTCGTGAAGGTGACGGCGTTCGATACGTTCGATGACCTTCTTGCCAACGAACACGAGCACGATGAACAACACGATCACGCCCACGAAGATGTACCCGGCGAAGTGCACCGTGTCAGCGAGCTCGCGATACGTGCCGGCGGCGGCCGCGGCGACGGAGACGTAGAGCGTTGCCCAGAGGATGCAGGCGGGCGCTGTCCACGCGAGGAAGCGCCGAAAGGGGTAGGCGGTCATGCCGACCGTCAACGGTACGAGCGAGTGCAGTACGGGGAGGAAACGCGACAGGAAGATCGCGGGCCCACCCCGGCGGCGCAGGTAGCGCTCCGACCGTTCCCAGTTCTTCGCACCGATGCGCGCGCCGAGACGAGAGGCGCGGATGCGTGGGCCCAGCCATCGACCGATCCAGAACCCGATGCTCTCGCCGATGAGCGCCCCAACGACGACGGCGATCCCGAGCAAGACGCCCTCGAGCGGCGACGACACCGCAGTCGCAGCGACGATCACGATGGTGTCGCCGGGAACGATCAGGCCGATCAGGATGCTCGTCTCGAGCATGATCGCGACGCCCGCCAGCAATGTGCGCAACACCGGGTCGACGCTCTGGACCGCGTCCAGCAGCCACGAGAGGAACTCGTTCACGCGTCGAGCCTACGACGCCCAGGTCCCCGTACCCTGGGTGCGTGCCCCAGGATCTCGACGTCGAGTCGCTCACCGACTGGATCGAGCCAGCCGTGGTTTTCGCAACGCTGGAATCGGCGCATCCGAACGTCTTCTGGTTGGACGCCGGCACCGACGCGGACTCGGGGTGGAGCTTCGTCGGTCACGGCGTGCCCGCGACCGCCGACGAGGTGCGAGATGTTCGCCTGGCCGGGGCCTTCGGCGACGCCGAGACCGCAGACCGCGAGTGGCCCGCGGGCCCGTTCCGGGGCGGTTGGGTCGGCTGGTTCGCGTACGACACGGCGGCCGAGCGCGCCGGTGCTCCGGCCCGGAAGACCTCGGACGACGCGCACCGGGGCGGAGTCGATCAGGATGCGTGGATGCGCGCCCGCGCCTGGTTCGCCTTCGATCACGCCAGCCGCCGGGCGTGGGCCGTTGCCTCCGCCCGGGAGCTTGCGTCGTGGGCGGAGGGGATCGGAGCAGCCGCGAGCGCGATGCCCCTGCCCGCGCCGCCCGCGCCCACCGTGCCAGAGTCCGCGCCGGAGTCCCCCTCACCGAGGACTGCCACCTCGCGACACACCCCCGACGAGTACGAGGTATTGATCGCGCAGTGCCATGACGCGATCCGCGCGGGTGATGCGTATCAGCTGTGCCTGACGACGCGGTTCGAGGTCGAGACATCCGACTCTCCCGTCGCCGTCTACGCCCGGCTGCGCGCGTCGAGCCCCGCACATCACGGCGGGTTCGTCCGCATCGGTGGAGTCAGCCTGCTGAGCGCGAGCCCCGAGGAGTTCCTCGGCGTCCGCGACGGGATCGTACGCACGCGGCCGATCAAGGGCACCCGGCCGCGGGGCGCCGACCCGGAGACGGATGCCGCCCTGGCCCGCGACCTGCTCGCGAGCGAGAAGGAGCGTGCCGAGAACGTCATGATCGTCGATCTGATGCGCAACGACCTGTCACGAGTGTGCGAGGTGGGTACGGTGCGGGTCGACGCGTTGCTTGCGGTGGAGAGTTACCCGCACGTGCATCAGCTCGTCAGCACGGTTTCGGGGCAACTGCGACCGGGCAGCACGGTGGGTGAGCTCCTCGATCGCGCCTTCCCTGCCGGCTCGATGACGGGGGCGCCGAAGCTCTCGGCCATGACGATCCTGCAGAAGCTCGAGGTGGGGGAGCGGGGGATCTACGCCGGATGCTTCGGGTGGATCGGCCTCGATGGCACTCTCGATCTCGCCATGGTCATCCGCTCGATCGTCATGCGTGACGGCCACGCCGTCGTCGGGGCGGGCGGCGGCATCACCTGGTCGTCCGTGCCCGTCGAGGAAGTCCGCGAGGTGGGCATCAAGGCGCGCGCACCGCTCGCCGCGCTGGGCGCCACTCTGCCCGCCGGTTGGTAGGGCGAGCGCGCTCATCCACCGCCCGGCGAGCGGCGCAGACGGGTCCGGTAACCTGGAAAGAGCGCCTGCGCGCATCCCGAACCCCCCGCTCGATTGGTTTTCTGTGTCCCAGACCGTTCCCACCGACAACGCTCCCGCCGATGGCGCGCATTACGACGCCGCCGCGATCCAGGCGAAGTGGCAGGCTGCGTGGGAGGCGAAAGACCCGTTCCGGGCCGGCGGCGATGCCGACACGCGGCCGCGCAAGTACGTGCTCGGCATGTTCCCGTACCCGTCGGGCGACATGCACATGGGCCACGCCGAGAACTACGCCTACGTCGACACGGTGGCCCGTTTCTGGCGCCACCGCGGCTACAACGTGCTCAACCCCATCGGCTGGGACTCGTTCGGTCTGCCCGCCGAGAACGCGGCGATTCAGCGCGGCGTCGACCCGCGCGAGTGGACCTACGCGAACATCGGCCAGCAGAAGACGAGCCTGCGCGCGTTCGGCACGTCGTACGACTGGAGCCGCGTGCTCCACACGAGCGACGACGACTACTACCGCTGGAACCAGTGGCTGTTCCTGAAGCTCTATGAGCGCGGGCTGGCTTACCGAAAGGATGCGCTGGTCAACTGGGACCCCGTGGATCAGACCGTGCTCGCGAACGAGCAGGTACTGCCGGATGGCACGTCCGATCGCAGCGGCGCGATGGTCGAGAAGAAGAAGCTCACGCAGTGGTTCTTCAAGATCACCGACTACGCAGACCGCCTGCTCGATGACCTGAACCAGCTCGAGGGATTCTGGCCGCAGAAGGTCATCCAGATGCAGCGGAACTGGATCGGCCGCTCGATCGGTGCCGATATCGACTTCGAGATCGAGGGGCACCCCGACACCGTGACGGTGTTCTCGACGCGCCCCGACACTCTCTACGGCGCGACGTTCTTCGTCGTCGCGCCCGACTCCGACCTGGCCCAGCAGCTCGTCGCCGACGCCGAGCCCGAGATTCGTGAGCGCTTCACGACGTACCTCGACGGTGTGCGCCGCGCAACCGACATCGAGCGTCAGAGCACGGACCGCCCGAAGACGGGCGTGTTCCTCGGCCGCTACGCCATCAACCCCGTAAACGGCGCCCGCCTGCCGATCTGGGCCGCAGACTACGTCCTGGCCGACTACGGTCACGGTGCCGTCATGGCCGTCCCGGCACACGACCAGCGCGACCTCGACTTCGCCCGCGCGTTCGACCTGCCCATCACGGTTGTCGTCGACACGACGGCCCCGATCACGGGTGCGATCCCGGTGATCGAGCTCGACGACGAGGGGGTGCCGATCGATCCCGGTGCCGACGCATCCGGTCTCGACGACATCGACCCCGCGCGCACCGGCGTCGCCCTGACGGGCGAGGGACGGATGATCAACTCCGGCCCCCTCGACGGCCTGTCGAAGCGGACGGCGATCACGCGAAGCATCGAGCAGCTCGAGGCATCCGGCAAGGGACGCGCGGCGAAGTCGTATCGCCTGCGCGACTGGCTGATCTCGCGCCAGCGATTCTGGGGAACGCCGATCCCGATGCTGCACATGGACGACGGCTCGATCGTGCCCGTCCCCGAAGACCAGCTGCCGATCCGGTTGCCCGACGTGCAGGGGCTGGACCTCACGCCCAAGGGCGCTTCGCCGCTCGGTGCCGCCGAGAACTGGGTCAACACGGTCGACCCCGCCACCGGGGCATCCGCTCGACGCGACCCCGACACGATGGACACGTTCGTCGACAGCTCGTGGTACTTCCTGCGGTTCCTGTCGCCCGGAAATGACGAGAAGGCGTTCGCCCCGCGCGAGGCTCAGCGTTGGGCGCCGGTCGATTCGTACATCGGCGGCGTCGAGCACGCGATTCTGCACCTTCTGTACGCGCGCTTCATCACCAAGGTGCTGTTCGACATGGGCCTCGTGGACTTCACCGAGCCGTTCTCGTCGCTCATCAACCAGGGCATGGTCACGCTCGGCGGCACGAAGATGTCGAAGAGCAAGGGCAACCTGGTCGAATTCGCCGCGAGCATGGAGTCCCCGGGCGCCGACGCCGTGCGCGTCGCGATCGCGTTCGCCGGACCCGTCGAGGACGACATCGAGTGGGAGGATGTCTCGACCGGCGGTGCGCAGAAGTTCCTCGCCCGTGCCTGGCGTGTCGCGAACGACGTGGACAGCGACCCGAGCGTCATCTGGGCCGAGGGCGACAGCGCCCTGCGTCGCGTGACGCACCGCCTGCTGGCCGATGCGCCCGGACTTGTCGAACAGACGAAGTTCAACGTCGTCATCGCGCGCCTGATGGAGCTCGTCAATGCGACTCGCAAGGTCATCGACACGGGTGCCGGTCCCACCGACCCGGCCGTGCGCGAGGCCGCCGAGGTCATCGCGATGATCCTCGACCTTTTTGCGCCGCACACGGCCGAAGAGATGTGGGAGATGCTCGGCTACGAGCCCTTCGTCGGCCTCGTGCCGTGGCGTCAGGCGGACCCGATGCTGCTCGTCGAAGAGAACGTGACCGCGGTCGTGCAGGTCGACGGCAAGGTGCGCGGCACCCTCGAGGTGCCCGCGCGGATCGGCGCCGAAGAGCTCGAGAAGCTCGCCCGCGCCGACGAGAAGGTCATCCGTTCGATCGGCGACCGCGAGATCGTCAAGGTCATCGTCCGTGCGCCGAAGGTCGTCTCGATCGCGACCCGCCCCGTATAGCTGCCGCCCCGTGTAGCTGCCGCCGCTCCCGCTGCTACCGCTACCGCTGCCGAAAAGTGGGACATGCCCTTGGGATGTGTCCCACTTTTTGTCGGTAAGCGGCGATCAGAGCGAGCGAAAGTGGGACACGAAGCACGAAAAGTGGGACACGAGCGTGAGCGGGTGCTCGTCCTCCCCATCGTAGGGTGGCGCGTGACGTGCCACCGATGTGGGCGGCGAGCGGATGGCGGGGGCCGAGGCATCCGTAGCGTGACGGAGTGGCGCGCGACAACCCTCCGAACTCGGCCGCCGACGACAGTTCCCCGGACGGGCCCGGTGACGCGTACGCGCGTGCCTCGCCACGCGCCCGGGCCATGGTGGGTGCCGTCGTCGTCGTTCTGCTCGTTGCGCTGGGCATCACGGTGGTGGTCGGGATCGTGCAGTCGGGGACGAGCTCACCCGAGGTGGTGCCACTCGAGGAGGCCTCGGGTGTCGCGGGCGAGGACGTTTCGGCGGGTGTCCTCTACGTTCATGTGTCGGGCGCCGTAGCTCGTCCCGGACTGTATCGGCTCGATGGTGGCGCGCGCCTGGTCGACGCCGTCGCCGTGGCGGGCGGATTCGCGGAGGACGCCGACGAGGCCGGAGTGAACCTGGCGCGGACCCTTTCCGATGGCGAGCAGATCGTCGTGCCGGTGGTGGGCCAGGCGCCACCCGCGGCCTCCGCCGGCGGCGGCACGACCGGCGACGCGCGCGTGAACCTCAACACGGCCACCGTTGCCGAGCTCGATACCCTGCCCCGGGTGGGTCCGGCGATCGCGCAGCGGATCATCGACTGGCGGACGACCAATGGTCGATTCTCGGCGGTCGATGACCTGCTGTCGGTTCCGGGCATCGGCGAGAAGATGCTCGAGTCCCTCCGGCCGCTCGTCGTGCTGTGAACGTGGCCGGGCGCAGATCCCGCAGTCAGCCCCTGCTCGCCGCCCCGGCGGTTGCCGCGTGGGTTGCTGCGCTCGTTGTGGTTGTGTTTCCGTCCGCAGCCGCATGGGCGGCACTCGGTGCGGCCGCCCTGCTCGCGCTCGTCCTGGTCGGGATTGTGCGCCGCCCGTCCTGGGTGTTGCTGATCGCGTCCCTCTCGATCGTTCTGTCCGGATGCGTCGCGGCTCACATCGCGATCGCCGACGGAGTTCGGGAGGAGGTGACCGCCTTCGTGGGGGATGGCGGTCGCGCCATCGTTGTCGAAGCGAACGTGAGCACCAAGATCGAGCCGGCCACAGCGGGTGCGAGGCGCTTCGAGGTCGACACGCGAGTCGTATGGGCTGGCGGACGACAGATTGCGGCATCCGTCCCTCTGGCGATCTGGGCCGACGCCGGTGTGCTGGCCGACATGCAGACGCGGGATGCGCTGGATCTCGGGAGCACCGTGACCGTGCGAGGCTCGGCTCGTCAGACGGATGCGGGCGATCGGGCCGTGCTCATCGTCTTCGCGACCGTCCTCGAGGTCGACGCGGCACCGACGGGCGTGCTTGCCGTGACCGCAGACTTGCGTTCGGGTTTTGTCGACCGAGCCTCGGCGTTGCCCGGGGCGGGCGGCGGGCTCGTTCCGGGTCTCGCGGTCGGTGACACCTCCGCCGTTTCGGATGAGCTCAGCGAGCAGATGCGCACGAGTTCGCTTAGCCACCTGACGGCGGTCTCGGGAGCGAACTGCGCTGTCGTGGTTGCGTTGACTTTCGCCGTCGCGGGTCTTCTCAGGCTGCCCCGGATGGGCCGGATATGGCTGTCGTTGGCAGCGCTCGGATGCTTCGTCCTGCTCGTGACACCCGAGCCGAGCGTGTTGCGGGCGGCCGCGATGACAACGATCGCGCTGCTCGCCCTCGCGGCGGACCGGGCGGGTGCGGGGCTCGCTGTGCTCGCCCTGGCCGTCGGGGTTCTGCTCATCAGCGATCCGTGGTTGTCGCACTCGCTCGGCTTCGCGCTCTCGGCTGCGGCGACGGCGGGACTGCTCGTGCTGAGCCGTCCCCTCGCCGCGGCTTTCGCACGCGTCCTGCCCGTACCCCTCGCGATTGCTCTGTCGGTTCCGGCCGCCGCGCAGTTGGCGTGCGGGCCTCTGCTCGTGCTGATCGATCCGAGGATTCCGGCATACGGCGTCGTTGCGAACCTGCTCGCGGGGCCGGCCGCGCCCGTTGCGACGCTCGTCGGACTCGCGGCGTGCCTGTTCGGCTTCTTGTCGCCGGTTGCGGATCTTCTGACGTGGATCGCGTGGGTTCCGGCATCCTGGATCGCGGGCGTCGCGGCGGTGCTCGCCGAGTTCCCGGGAGCGGATCTGCCGTGGCCCGGTGATGTGGTGGGGGCGGTCGCACTCGCCATCGCCAGCGCGGCAGTGGTGTTCGCGCTCGTGGTCCGACCGCGCACAACGCTGGCCCGACGCGCGCGGGTGGGCATCGCGTTCGTCGTGGTCGCGGCATCCGGTGTTGCCGTCGGGGGAGTGCTGCTCGATCGACCGCTTGCGCCGCTGACGGTGCCCGCGGAGTGGAGCGTGGCCCAGTGCGACATCGGGCAGGGTGACGCCGTGCTCTTGCGGTCGGGTGGTCAGGTCGCGTTGATCGACACGGGTGCCGACGTGGCGTTGCTCGAGGACTGCCTGGCCCGAGTGGGGGTAGCGCACATCGATCTGCTGGTTCTGACGCACTTCGACCTGGACCACGTCGGAGCGGTCGATGCGGTGCGCGGGCGCGTCGGCACGGTGATCCACGGACCGCCGGGTGAGGCGGCGGACGAGCGGATGATTCGGGACCTCGTCAGCGCTGGGGCTCGGGCCGTGGCGGGCGTCGCGGGAATGTCGGGCACGCTCGGGTCGGCGCGCTGGCAGATCCTCTGGCCGAGCTCCGGGCGGTCGCCGTTCGAGCCGGGGAATGACCTGAGCCTCGTGCTCGACGTCGCGCGCGGGGACGACGGGATGCCGCGCGGCCTGTATCTCGGGGACATTTCGGCAACTGCTCAGCGTGCTCTCCGGGCTACGGGTCGGGTGCGCGGAACGTTTGACGTCGTGAAGGTCGCGCATCACGGCAGCGCAGATCAGGACCCGGATCTCTACCGGGTCGTCGCCGCATCCTTAGCCCTCATCGGGGTCGGCGCGGACAATGACTATGGGCATCCGCGCGCCGAGATCCTGGACCTGCTCACCAGCGCGGGGACGACGATCGTGCGGACGGATGTCGACGGTTTGGGTCTGGTTCGCCGCGTGGATGAGGGGCTCGAGGTCTGGCGCGAAGAAGGCGGCTGAGTCGACGTGCTGTCCCCTCGTTTGGCACAGCGTTGTTCTCGCCACGACCGTAGCTGTCGGTCGCCGTCAGTAGGCTGGGGGGATGGCGACACGATCGGCTCGAACCCCGGCGAAGCCAGCCGCAAGCCGCATCCCCCAGCTGTCGTGGCGTCGCCCCGAGCCGGCGCCGATCGTTCTCGTTTCGGGACCCGAAGAGGTGTGCGCCGAGCGAGCGATTGCGGGCCTGCGCGACTACCTCCGCGCCGAGGATCCTTCTCTCGAAGTCTCGGACGTTCGCGCCGATGCCTACGCTCCCGGGACCCTGCTCGGCGTCACCTCGCCGTCGCTGTTCGGCGAGCCGCGGCTCGTGCGGGTCGGCGGAGTCGAGAAGTGCACCGACGAGTTCCTGGCCGAGGCGATCTCATACCTCGCTCAGCCGCAGGAGGGCGCGACCGTCGTGCTCCGCCACACCGGCGCGAGCGTCCGCGGCAAGAAACTGCTCGACGCGATCCGTGGTGGGCAGGGCGGGGGAGTCGAGATCGCGTGTGCAGCGGTCAAGCGTGACTCCGACCGCTACGACTTCGCCGCAGGCGAGTTCCAGGCCGCGCAGCGCCGGATCGCGCCGCCCGCTCTCCGGGCGCTCACATCGGCCTTTGCCGACGACCTCACCGAGCTCGCGGCCGCCTGCCAGCAGCTCATCGCTGACGTGGATGGCGACATCACACCCGAGATCGTGCAGCGTTACTACGGCGGCCGGGTCGAGACATCCGCGTTCGCCGTCGCCGACACCGCGATCGCCGGACGCTACGGTGAGGCGCTCGTCGCGCTGCGTCACGCGCTCGCCTCGGGCGCGGACCCCGTGCCGATGGTCGCCGCGCTCGCGTCGAAGCTGCGGTCGATGGCGCGGGTCGCTGGAACGCGCGAGTCATCCGCTCAGCTGGCGGCGCGCCTCGGGATGAAGGACTGGCAGGTCGATCGGGCCCGGCGCGACCTGGTCGGGTGGAGCGATGACCAGCTCGGGATGGCGATCCAGGCGGCGGCCCGCGCGGATGCCGAGGTCAAGGGTGCCTCGCGCGACCCGGTGTTCGCGCTCGAACGACTGCTGACGGTTGTGGCGACCCGCACGCCGTTCCCCGGCGGTCCCGCGCCCCGCCGCTGACCGCACGCTGGTCCGGACCGGTCACTGAGCTTGTCGAAGTGACCAGCTGTGCACTCCGTGCGCCTGGCTGCTCCCTTCGACAGGCTCAGGGAGCGGAGGTCCGCAACGACGAAGGCCCGCCCCCTGGGGGACGGGCCTTCGTGAATGCGTTCAGATCAGAGCGCAGCAACCTGCTTGGCGATAGCCGACTTGCGGTTCGCGGCCTGGTTCTGGTGGATGACGCCCTTGCTGACGGCCTTGTCGAGCTTCTTCGTCGCGTTGACGAGGGCTGCCTCGGCAGCGGCCTTGTCGCCGGCCGAAGCGGCCTCGCGGGTGCGACGGATGGCGTTCTTGAGCTGCGTCTTGACCGCCTTGTTGCGCTCGTTCGCCTTGATATTGGTCTTGTTGCGCTTGATCTGCGACTTGATGTTTGCCACTGTGTCGAGTCTTTCGTTCGAGGAGAGTTTGGATGTGTTTGCCGGCCGGCAGAAGAGGGCTGCCAGGCAGCGATCGTGAGGGTGGGATACCCACACGCAAGCCAATCAAAGAGTCTAGCAGGTCAACGGGTGCCAACCCTGCGTGCCGGGAGTGCGTCGCCGCCCGCCTCGATCGTGGCGATGGCTACATCGAGCAGTGCATTGAAGACGCGGGGACGCATCGCGGTGACCAGGTGGCTCGTCCTCGGTACGACGACCAACTCGGCCTCGGGCTTCAGCCGCAGGAAGAGACGCTCATTGAGTCGCATCTGGTCGTACTGCCCGTTGATGAACCACACCGGCACGTCGATCCGCCGGAGCGCCGTCAGCAGATCAAGGACCGAGAGCGAACGCAGGGTGGCGTCCTGTGCGTCGAGGGCGTAGCCGCCGGCGCCGAAATCCAGGCGTGTGTCCGCCGGGAGGGTGCGGTCGAGCACTTTGTTCGTCAGCCACATTCCCCGGTCGGGCAGACGGTTGAAGCTCCCGGCGAGTGCCCGGTACGCCGATAGTCCCGCGGTGCGGGGCAGGGCGGTGCATCCGGCTCCGATGAATGCGGCGACGGGCGGATGCTCGGGCCCACCCACGTACTCGGTGCAGAGCAATCCGCCCATGGAGTGCCCGACGAGCAGCACGGGACCGTCCTGGGCAGCACGACGCACCGTGCGGTCGATGGTTGCGAAGGCTTCGTCGATGTCGAACGTCTCGCCCATGCGCGTGCCGTGCGCGGGCAGGTCGAGGGCGTGAGCGCCGATACCGCGCGCCTCGAGGTGCGCAACCTGTGCTCGCCACATGGTGGCCGAGGTGCGGATCCCGTGGACGAAGACCACCTGCACCGTCATGCCTCCAGCCTAACTTCGCGAACCCCGTCGCTCGCCGAGAATGCCGGTTGTCGCCGAGTCGGCCGGTTATTCACCGTTGCTATCCGGCGGCCTCGGGCACAACCAGCGATCTCGAGGGTCGGGACACGGGGCGCGGGCGCAGAGAACGCGGAACGGCCCCCGCACCCGTGAGTGCGAGGGCCGTTCCGGAGCGAGCGGCTCGGGCCTAGAAGAGCACCCGCACGCTCGCCTTCTTGCTCGTCGAACCTTCTACGGCGCCGGTGTCCGCGGGGACGAACTCCGCGGTGTACTGGTGCGTCCCGCGGCTCAGGCGGGGGAGCGTCTTCGACGCGATACCGAGGCGGCTGACCGTGACCTCGGCAACAACCTTCGAGCCCTCGCGGAACACGACCGTGCCGGCCGCGCGCCCCTCAGACACCGACACGTACGCGATGAGGGTCGCGTGCAGCAGGCCGTTGATCTGAACCGGCGGCAGAGCGACCAGCGTTGTCTTGCTCGTCACGAGCGGAACCGCCTGCTCGATCGTGAGCGGCACCGTGACCGTCGTTCCCGTAGCGGCCGTCAGCACGAGAGCGGATGCCCCGGCCGCCGTCCCCGCGGGAATCGTGACGGTAACCGTGGCCGCACCCCCGGTCACCGGCACCGTCGTCAGCACCTGGCCGCCGAGCGAGACGTCGAGCGACGTCGTCTCGGGCGTGCCGCGGCTCGTCATGTTGAGCCCCGACACCGCGAACGACACCTCGGTCCCGGCGACAGCCGATTCCGGCGCACCCTGCACGGCGACACCCTGCTTGGCGTACGACGGCGCGACCGGCGAGCCCTCGGCGAGGAAGTCGATCCACGCCTCGTAGTCGAGCAGACCGGTGTCGACGTAGTCCGTTCCTTCGGTGAAGATCCGGAAGTTGTCGCCACCCGTCGCCAGGAACGACGCCGTACCGATCCGGTACTCCGCCGCGGGATCGAGCGGCGCGCCGTCGATCGTCACGGAGGTGATGCGCGAGCCCTCGGGCAGCGTCGAGTCGAACGTGTACGTCACGTTGTCCGACAGACCCAGCTGCAGGTAGGGACGGCTCGGCACGTTGCCGCTCGCATCCCGCTGCCACTGCTGTTCGAGAAGCGTCGTGAACTGCGCACCGGTGAGGGTGACGAGGGCCAGGGTGTTGTTGAACGGCTGGACCGCGTTCGCCTGCGAGAACGAGATCGTGCCATCCGGAATCCCGGCCACCGCGCTTGCGCCGAACTCGGCCTGCGTGTCGAACAGGTCGGCGCGAAGACCGCCCGGGTTCGTCACACCGATCTGTGCACCGTTCGGCAGCGCCGACAGCGAGTCGAGGATCGACCCGGCGACGAGGTTGCCGAGCGCCGACTCGGACGCACGGTCATCCCGCGTGCCGCCGGTCCACACGCCGTTGACGAACGAGCCGCCGACGTACGCCGTCGTGATGTCGCCGGATACCTCGGCGACCGCCGTGTTGCCGATCTCGGCCGCGTTGGCAAGCGCCTGCGTGACGATGTCGTTCACCGCGGAGACCCGGGGGTACGCCGCAATCAGCTCGGCAGCCGGCGTCGTCGTGCGTGCGACGTTCTCTTCGGTGTGATCCAGCACGTCACCCGTTTCGGGGTCGAGCGTCAGCGTGATCTTGCCGATCTTGGCGCCGTACGAACCCGTCTGGACGATCGGGCGCGTCTGGTCGGTGCCGGGGATCGTCGCCGACCACGCGTACTCCTTGTGCGTGTGTCCGGTGAAGATCGCGTCCACCTCGGCTGCCGTGTCTTCCACGATGGCCGCAAAGGCACCGCCACCGGCGATCTCCTCGTCGAGGGTCGCGCCATCCGGTGTCCCGGCGCCCGCGCCCTCGTGGTACATCGCCACGAGCACGTCGGCCTCGCCGTTCGCCTCGTCGCCGTCCGAGAGTTCGGTCGCGACGCGGTTGACGGCTGCGACGGGGTCACCGAACGACAGCTCGGTGATGCCCGCGGGCGAGACCAATGCTGGCGTCTCTTCCGTCACCGCGCCGATGACGCCGACGGTCAGGCCATCGACCTCGATCAGGGCGTATTCGTCCAGCGCCGGGGTCTCGGTGCCCGCCTCGTAGACGTTCGCTCCGAGGTACGAGAAGTCCGACTCGGTCGTCACGCGGCCCGCAAGGTCATCGAACCCGCGGTCGAACTCGTGGTTTCCGACGGCGGATGTCTCGAGCTCGAGGGCGTTCAGCACGTCGATGGTCGGCTGGTCCTGCGCGACGGCCGAGGCGAACAGCGATGCCCCGATGTTGTCGCCCGCCGAGAGGAACAGGGTGGGCCCGGATGCAGCATCCCGCAGCTGCTCGATGGTTCCGGCGAAGTTCACCGTGTTTCCGTCGATGCGACCGTGGAAGTCGTTGATGCCGAGAAGCGTCAACTCCACCGGCGCTTCTTCGGCGGTCAGGCCGACGATCACCGGGTCGTGGTCGGACGACCGGTACGGGCCCTCCTCGTAGAACCCATCCTCTGAGAACGGAGTGCCGTGGTAGCCGTAGCGGCTGTACTCCAGCGCGACGGATTCACCCGAGTTGATGTTCCAGATGTCGCCGCCCGTGGCACGGTCAAGCGCCGCGTCGTTCATCAGGATGTGATCGAGCGAACCCGACAGTCCCGAGAACGAGTAGCTCGACGAGTCGATCTCGAGCGCGTCCTCGGCGTTGGCGTAGCCCGCGTCGTAGAGCACCTGCAGCGGGTCTTCCTGGCTGTACGAGTTGAAGTCCCCCGCCAGCAGGACCGCGTCCGTGTCGCCTTGGATCTCGGCGACCCAGTCGCGCAGCGCCGTGGCCTGGCGGACGCGTGACTCGTTCGACGAGCCCTGTCCGTCGCCGGTGTCGGCGTCGCCCGGCCAGGGTCCGGCCGAACCCTTCGACTTGAAGTGGTTGACCACGAAGAGGAATTCGGCACCACCATCCGCGGGCTCGAAGATCTGACCGATCGGCTCGCGTGCGTTCTGGAACGCCTCGCCGCTCTCGCTCTGGTCGCCGAGTGCGCGCGACTCGCCGACCCGCTCGACGAGTGCCGGCTGGTAGATGATCGCGTTGGTGATGACATCCTGTCCGGATGCGGCGGGCAGCTCCTCTGAGGAGGGAACGAACGCCCACTTCTCGGTCCCGGCGGCCTCATTGAGCGCAGCGACGAGCGTCGCGGTGGCCTCATCGACGGTCTCGCCGAGGGCGGCGGAGTTCTCGATCTCCATCAGACCGACGACCGAGGCATCCAATGCTTCGATCGCGTCGACGATTTTCGACTCCTGACGCTCGAAGTCCGCGTCGTCCCAGGCGCCGCGCTGATCGCAGCCCTGGCGGACGGTGACGGGCTCGCCGTCTGCGGTCGAGTAGGCCTCGCAGCTCGCGTTCTCGTCACCGAGGGTCGTGAAGTAGTTGAGGACGTTGAAGGATGCGACCGACACGTCGCCATCCACGGCCTCGGGGGCCGCGGTGCGCGGGTTCGAGAACTGCACGCCATCGGTGCCCGAGCCATCCGCCGTCATGGGGGCGGTGGGGTTCAGCTTCCACGCGTTGTTGCGGTAGTCGACCACCACGGGGGCGGAGAAGGTGGCGGATGCTCCGACCACGAGCGGCTCGACGAGCGAGACCCACGCGGGGGTCAGGCCCGCGTTCGCGGTGCTCAGGAAGTTGATCGAGGTTCCGTCATCGAGTGTCACGGCGCGCGCGGCGTTGTCGGCGGTGACCGCTGTAGCTTCGGGTGAACCCGGGGCTGCGACATCCGTCGGCTGCTGGAGCGGCGTGGTGCCGGCGGCGAGGCCGACCTCGCCGTACTGGTTGGTGCTGTAGGTGTTCGACACCGTGAAATCGCCCTGCGGCTGCACGAGCATCGACTCGAGCACTTCGCGCTCCGGGTCGGTCGTCGGCCAGCCCACAGTTGCCGGCACCGGGGCGATTCCCGCCTCGAGGACGGTGGCCGCGCCGGGCGCGACCGTCAACTCGGTGAGTCCGTTGAATTCGCTCACGACGCCCGTGACGCGGACGGTCTGGCCGAGAGCGACCTCGCCGACGGCGCCGGGTGCGTATACGAAGACGGCGTCAGAGGCAGTGTGGGTCGCGAGGTCGAGAGCGCCCCCGGTCCCCGCGGTCTGGATGACGTAGCCGTTGAAGCCGCCCGTGGGGTAGTGCGCCGTGACGACGCCCTCGGTCGTGACGGTCTGGCCGGCGAGGGGTGAGGCGTCACCGGTGCCCTGGATGGCGTCGATCGCGACGACCGTGGGTTCGACAGGCTCTTCCGGTTCTTCGGGGTCGATCGGCTCTTCGGGATCCACGGGCGGCTCCTCCGGCTCGCCGGCCGAAGAGGCCGTGGGGGTCGGGGCGCCAGCCGTGAAGTCCGCGGCGTTGTTCGCCGTGTTGGTGTTCACAGAGTCGCGCGAGACGCTCGTCGCGCTTGTCGTCGCCGGAGCTGCCCCCGCACCGGCGAAGTCGCTGGCGGATCCCCAACCGACGAAGTCGACCACGCTCGGTGCGCCGGCTGCATTGCCCGTCGCGCCGGTGAGCGCGGTGGTCGACGAGACAAGGGCGACCTTGCCGGTCGATCCGCTCAGGTTGGTTGTGCCGCTGAGGTCGGGTGTCGGCAGCGGTGCTCCGACGGTGGCGTTGTTCGTCGCCTGCTGGATCAGGTAGTAGCTACCCGGCGCGATCGTTCCACTGAGGTTCGTGCGACCGTTCCAGGTGCTTCCGGTTGAGGACGCGTACTGCACGCTCCAGCCGTCGATGCTGACCGGGGCTTCGCTGGCGTTGTAGAGCTCCACAAAGTCGTGGGTCAGTGCGGCGCCGCTGTTGCCACCCCCGCCGTAGACCTCGCTGATCACGATCGCGGCGTCGGGGCTCACCGCGGCCGAGGCCGCGAGGGGAGCCGCGCCGATACCCGCGAGCGCCGTCGCGGAGACCGCGATGATCGCGGCGACTCGGCGACCGTGCGACCGGTGCGGGCTGGGTGCGGATGCGATGGGGGATTGCTGTGCCTGCAGATGAGGCGGCTGGGGTCGCCGATTACTCGTCACGTGTCGTCTCCATGCGGCTCGGTCACGATCCTGGGGAGATCGCGGGGGAACCAGCCGCACCATTGAGCATTCGTTGCAACACAGCGATCGCGCAAGCATCGATGTGGTGAACAAACTCTCATCGTTTGTTTACAAATGATTCCCTGGCGTGTTTCGAGAGGCCCGGGTTACGATGCGCCGTCAGGCGGCAGCGAGTGGGTTCTCAGCTGCGTGTACCGGGCCCCGTAGAATCGACCGGACATGTCTCCCCGCGCCCTGAAGCCTCTCGAGCCCGCCGCAACGCCGCCCGAGAACATCCGAAACTTCTGCATCATCGCCCACATCGACCATGGCAAGTCGACGTTGGCCGACCGGATGCTGCAGATCACCGGCGTCGTCTCGGACCGCGACATGCGGGCCCAGTACCTCGACCGCATGGACATCGAGCGTGAGCGTGGCATCACGATCAAGAGCCAAGCCGTGCGCATGCCGTGGTCTGCCCCTGACACGGGCGAGACCTTCGCGCTGAACATGATCGACACCCCGGGCCACGTCGACTTCACGTATGAGGTCAGCCGTTCCCTCGCCGCGTGCGAGGGCGCGATTCTGCTCGTCGACGCGGCACAGGGCATCGAGGCGCAGACCCTCGCGAACCTCTACCTGGCACTCGAGAACGACCTGACGATCATCCCGGTGCTGAACAAGATCGACCTGCCCGCGGCCGACCCCGAGAAGTACGCGAAAGAGCTCGCGAGCCTGATCGGCGGCAAGCCCGAGGACGTCCTGCGCGTCAGCGGTAAGACCGGCATGGGTGTCGAGGAGCTGCTCGATCAGGTCGTGGCGCAGATCCCCGCGCCGAAGGGCGACCCGGATGCCCCGTCCCGGGCCATGATCTTCGACTCCGTCTACGACTCGTACCGAGGCGTCATCACGTACGTCCGTGTGATCGACGGCCACCTGTCTCCGCGCGAGCGCATCCAGATGATGTCGACCCGGGCCATCCATGAACTCCTCGAGATCGGCGTCTCGTCGCCCGAACCGACCCCGACCAAGGGGCTCGGCGTCGGCGAGGTCGGGTACCTGATCACGGGCGTGAAGGACGTGCGTCAATCCAAGGTCGGCGACACCGTCACGAACGCGGCCAAGCCCTCGAAAGAGGCGCTGCCGGGCTACACCGACCCCAAGCCCATGGTTTTTTCGGGGCTCTACCCGATCGACGGCAGCGACTACCCGGTGCTGCGTGAGGCACTCGACAAGCTCAAGCTGTCGGATGCTTCGCTCAACTACGAACCCGAGACATCCGTCGCCCTCGGCTTCGGGTTTCGCTGCGGCTTCCTCGGTCTGTTGCACCTCGAGATCGTGACCGAGCGTCTCGAGCGCGAGTTCGGGCTCGACCTGATCTCGACGGCGCCGTCGGTGACCTACGAGGTCATGACGGACGACAAGAAGACCTTCACCGTCACGAACCCGAGCGAGTTCCCCTCGGGCACCAAGATTTCGAGCGTCACCGAGCCGATGGTCAAGGCCGCGATCCTCGCACCCAAGGACTACGTCGGAACGATCATGGAACTCTGCCAACAGCGTCGCGGAACGCTCCTCGGCATGGAGTACCTCGGCGAGGACCGGGTCGAGATCCGTTACACGATTCCGCTCGGCGAGATCGTCTTCGACTTCTTCGACCACCTCAAGTCCAAAACGGCCGGCTACGCCTCGCTCGACTACGAGCCGAGCGGCGATCAAGAGGCCGACCTGGTCAAGGTCGACATCCTGCTGCAGGGCGAGGCGGTCGATGCGTTCAGCGCGATCGTGCACCGCGACAAGGCCTACGCGTACGGCGTTCTCATGACCGAACGCCTGAAGAAGCTCATTCCGCGCCAGCAGTTCGAGGTGCCCATCCAGGCCGCGATCGGCGCCCGCATCATCGCCCGCGAGTCGATCCGCGCCATGCGCAAGGACGTTCTCGCCAAGTGCTACGGCGGCGACATCAGCCGTAAGCGCAAGCTGCTCGAGAAGCAGAAAGAGGGCAAGAAGCGCATGAAGATGGTCGGTCGCGTCGAGGTTCCGCAGGAGGCGTTCATCGCGGCCCTCTCAGGGGATACCGAGACGAAGGCCAAGTAGGGTCGAATGATGCGGCGCGGGACGTTCAAGGACGACACGGTGAACTACGCGGCGGTCGGGGCTACTCAGGCCGCCGACCTCATGCACTTTCCGCCCGAGCGGAGCATTCCGGCAGAAGAGACGCTGCGGATCGGTTCGGGTGAGGCCCGCTTCCAGGCGGCGAGCGAGTCGCTGCTGTCGTGGGGTGCCGTGCGCGGCGCGGGTCTTCGCCTCTCTGATGTGCGCCCCGCATCCGGTCCCATGTATTCCGGCGTGAGCTTCGACGAAGAGGGCAACGCGCTCGCTCCCTCACGCACCGAGGCCGATCAGCGCTTCGACGTCGACGGCACCCCGTTCGTCGGCGCAGGCACCAACGTGCACGTGCGAGGTCGAGTTGGTGGTCTTCGCGCGGATGCCGAACTGCGCGTGATCTTCGTGGTCGAAGAGACGCGACGGGTCGGGTTCGCGCTCGGCACTGTCAGTGGCTCGGTCGTGCGCGGTGAAGAGTCCTTCATGGTCGATTGGCTTCCCAATGACGAGGTCTGGTTCACCGTGCGGGCGTTCGATGCTCCGGCCGCGACGACCTACCGCATGCTGAAGGGCCTGGTGCGCCGCCGCCGCCGGCTGCTGTTCACGCGATACCTGCAGGCGATTTCGCCGCTCTACACGACCCCGTCCTGACGTGGCCGGCCCTCTTCCCGTCGGCGACCCCGCACCCGCCGACGGCGCGCTGCCGCGGGATCTCGCAATCGACCCCACCGCGGATTTCGGCGTGTATCTGCACGTGCCGTTCTGCCGCGTGCGATGCGGATACTGCGACTTCAACACCTACACGGCCACCGAGTTGCGCGGAGTCCGGCAGGACTCGTACGCCGAGACGCTGTCGGGCGAGATCACGCTCGCACGCCGCGTGCTGACGGATGTCGGGGCTCTTCGTCCGGCCTCCACGGTCTTTATCGGCGGGGGTACACCGACGCTGCTGCCCGCGGGTGACCTCGCGCGGATGCTCGGCGATGTTCGCGATTCCTTTGGCCTGATGCCCGGGGTGGAGATCACCGTCGAGGCAAATCCCGACACGATGACCGTGGACGTGGCCGACACGCTCGCGGCGGCCGGGGTGACGCGCCTGTCGATCGGGATGCAGTCCAGCGTGCCGCACGTGCTCGCGGCGCTCGATCGCACCCACAATCCCGAGAATGTCGCGACCGCCGTCGCGACCGCGCGCGACGCGGGGCTCGCCGTGAGCCTGGACCTGATTTACGGGGCACCGGGGGAGTCGCTCGATGACTGGATCCAGTCGCTCGAGTCGGCGCTCGCGCAGGACCCCGACCATGTCTCGGCCTATGCGCTGATCGTTGAGGAGGGCACGCCGCTGCACCGACGCATCCGTCGCGGTGAGCTCATCGCCCCCGACGACGACCTGCAGGCCGACATGTACGAGGCCGCCGATGCGCGGCTCGACGCCGCGGGGTACGACTGGTACGAGGTCAGCAACTGGGCGCGCACCCCCGCGAACCGGTCGCAGCACAACCTCAACTACTGGCGGAGCCAAGACTGGTGGGGCTTCGGTCCCGGTGCCCACAGCCACGTGGGTGGGCTGCGCTGGTGGAACGTCAAGCATCCGGCGGCGTATGCGCAGCGGCTCGCGGCGGGGGATTCGCCGGCGGCGGGACGCGAGAGACCGGATGCTTCGGCATCCACCCTCGAACGTGTGCTGCTCGAGTCGCGCATTCGTGAGGGGCTCGCGCTCGACCGGGTGCCCTCGGCGTCACGGGTCGCGGTCGCGGGGCTCATCGCGGACGGCCTGGTCGAGGCATCCGATGCCCTGCGCGGTCGGATCGTGCTGACCCTGCGCGGCCGGCTGCTCGCCGATGCCGTCGTGCGAGCACTACTCCCGTAGCGCGCCGGTCACCGCCGCGCCGCAACACCGCCAGGCGCCACGACGCGTTAGAATTGGCACTCAGACTTCTCGAGTGCCAGCGGAAGGGGGATCATGGTCAGCGAACGAGGCCTGCAGGTCCTCCGGGCGATCGTCCAGGACTACGTCTCCACCCACGAACCGGTCGGCAGCCGATCGATCGTCGAGCGCCACGCTTTCGGAGTGTCGGCGGCCACGATCCGCAACGATATGGCGCTACTCGAGGACGAAGAACTCATCGTCGCCCCCCACACGTCGTCGGGTCGTGTCCCGACCGACAAGGGCTACCGGGTTTTCGTCGATCATCTGGCCGAAGTGCGGCCCCTCTCGCCCGCGCAGCGGAGCGCCATCTCGAGTTTCCTCGGGGGCACAGGCGACCTCGACGATGTACTCGCCCGCACGGTGCGCGTGCTCTCGCAGCTGACCGGTCAGGTCGCCGTCGTGCAGTACCCGTCGTTCGCCAACGCGCACGTCACGCACGTCGAACTCGTTCCGCTCGCTCCGCAGCGCCTGCTCGTCATCCTGGTCACCGACACCGGTCGCGTCTCGCAGCGGATCGCGCCGCTTACGGTGCCGCTGGACGACGAAGACATCCCGGTGCTGCGCGGTCGACTCGCCGCCCTCCTCACGGGACTCGCCGTGGGTGTGGCTTCCGAGCGTGTGGATGCTCTGCGGATCGCCGCCGACCCCGCCGCGCCGGTCGTCGACACGGCGCTCGTCCAGGTCGCGCACGTGCTGTCGGAAGAGCTCGAGGAGTTCCGCCAGGACCGCCTCGTCATGGCCGGAGCCGCCAACCTCGCCCGTCGTGAGACCGACTTCCGCGGCAGCATTTATCCGCTGCTCGAGGCGATCGAAGAGCAGGTCACCCTCATCCGCCTCATGAGCGAGATGGTGGCCGACAGTCAGGGACTCGCGGCGAGCATCGGACGCGAGAACGAACCCTGGGGCCTCGCCGAGGCATCCATCGTCACGAGCGATTACGAGACATCCGGAACCATGGCCCGCGTGGGCGTCATGGGACCGACCCGCATGGATTACCCGAGCAATCTGGCGGCCGCCCGAGCCGTCGCGCGTTACCTCTCGCGCTTGCTCGACGAAGACGAGACGTCCCGCTAACGGACGCGACCCGCAGGCTGCAGCCTGCGGACATCTGTGAAAGGCAACATGGCAGACCACTACGAGGTGCTGGGCGTTCCCCGGGACGCGAGCACCGACGACATCAAGAAGGCGTATCGCCGACTCGCGCGCGAGCTCCACCCCGACGTGAACTCGGGAGCGGATGCCGCCGAGCGCTTCAAGCTCGTCACGCACGCGTATGACGTGCTGAGCAACAGCGAGGAGCGCAGCAAGTACGACCGAGGCGGCGACTCGCCGTTCGGCGGCGGCGGTCAGGGTTTCGGCGGCTTCGGCGACATCTTCGAGACGTTCTTCGGAGGCCAGGGCGGCGGGCGTGGACAGCGTCCCCGGTCACGCCGTGAGCGTGGTCAGGATGCGTTGGTGCGCGTCACCCTCGAGCTGTCAGACGTCGTGTTCGGCGTTCATCGTGACCTCGAGGTCGACACCGCCGTCATCTGCGAGACCTGCCAGGGCTCGTGCTGCCAGCCCGGATCGCAGCCCGTCACGTGCGACATCTGCGGAGGGTCCGGCCACGTACAGCGGACCGTCCGGAGCCTGCTCGGAAACGTCGTCA
>NZ_HG779581.1:0-13574 GCF_000582705.2 Microbacterium sp. C448 | reverse complement strand
CATCGCTCACGAGCATCACGAGGTCGAGGGATGCCGCATCCTTCGTATGCGGGCGGAGCGCGTCGCCCCAGCGTTCGCGCACGCGGCGGAGCGCCGCGCTGGCTGAGGCATTCCCGCCCTGCGCGAGCCGAGACGTGGCGAGGATGGCCCGGTCGAGCGGATCGTTCTCCATCACCGACGTCCTCAAGAAGTACGCGATAGGACCTTCGTCGGCGTCCATCATGGCTTCGATATCAGCCGTGACCAGGGCGTCGAGGCGCTCGATGACTCCGGACTCGAGCGCTTCCTTCGAGGCGAAGTGGTACAGCAGCCCACCCTTCGAGACGCCGGCGGCGCGCGATGTGGCGTCCATCGTCGCGGATCTCTCGCCCTCGTCGATCAGGATCGCCTCGAACGCATCGAGCACGCTTTCTCGGGCTCGCGGGGGACGACTCATGCGCTCGATCGTACCCAGTGTGTGCCCAGCGGGATTCCGTGCATGTCTGTTACTATACCGGCTGGACGGTTTACTAATGGAACGGATCATGGCTACACAGACTTACTCGGCGAAGCGGACGTCGACGGCACCCCACGCAACGAGCGAAAAGGCGGGACCCCGCGCGTGGGCCGCGCTTGCCGTGCTCATGCTGCCGGTGCTGCTCGTATCGGTCGACAACACGGTGCTGAGCTTCGCGCTGCCGCAGATCGCGCTCGACCTCGAGCCGACGAGCGCGCAGCAGCTGTGGATCGTGGATGCCTACCCGCTCGTTCTGGCCGGCCTGCTCGTCACGATGGGGTCGCTCGGCGATCGCTTCGGGCGCCGACGGCTGCTTTTGATCGGTGCGACCGGTTTCGGTGTGCTCTCGATCGCCGCCGCGTTTGCACCCTCGGCCGAACTGCTCATCGCCGCGCGCGCGGGCATCGGATTCTTCGGCGCCATGCTCATGCCGGCGACCCTGTCGCTGCTGCGCACGATCTTCCGCGACCGTGAACAGCGTCGCCTCGCGATCGCGGTTTGGGCGGCCGGCTTCAGCGCCGGAATGGCCCTGGGCCCGATCGTCGGCGGATTCCTGCTCGAGCACTTCGCGTGGGGCTCCGTGTTCCTCCTCGCCGTGCCCGTACTGCTGCCGCTGCTCGTGCTCGCGCCGATTCTCGTGCCCGAGAGCCGCGACCCGCACCCGGGCCGTATCGACATCCTGAGCATCGTCCTGTCGCTCGGTGCCATGGTGCCGTTCGTCGCCGCGATCAAGTCGCTCGCCGTCGAAGGTTTCGCGGGACCCGCGCTGCCGTTGGCGGGTGTCGGGTTGGTGCTCGCGGTGCTGTTCGTCCGCCGGCAGCTGCGCCTCGAGACGCCCCTGCTCGACATGTCGCTGTTCCGGCGCGGCGCGTTCAGCGGAGCGATCCTCGTCAACCTGCTGAGCGTCATCGGCCTGGTCGGCTTCCTCTACTTCGTCGCGCAGCACCTGCAGCTGGTCCTCGGCCTCAGCCCGATGAACGCGGGTATCGCCCTGCTTCCGGGCCTGGCGGTCATGGTGACGGCCGGCCTCGGCGTCGTGCCGCTCGCCCGCCGTCTCGCCCCGCGTGTTCTCGTTCCCGCGGCCCTCGGCCTCTCGGTGCTCGGCTACCTGATCGTCGCTCTCACCGCGGGCGACGGATCGCTCGCGATGCTGACCGTGGCGTTCATGTCGCTCGGCGCCGGCATCGGTATGGCCGAGACGGTCTCGAACGAGTTGATCCTGTGGAACGCACCTCCTGCCAAGGCGGGCGCGGCGTCGGCCGTGTCCGAGACGGCCTACGAGCTCGGCGCGGTGCTCGGCACGGCGATCATGGGAGGCATCCTCACGGCGTACTACCGCGCCAACCTGCTGCTGCCCCCGGGTCTGACGCAGGACGCGGCGGATGCTTCGCGCGAAACCCTTGCGGGCGCCATGGCGTCCGCCGAGGGGCTACCCGCGCCGATCGCTGACGGCCTCAGGGCCGCGGCCGCGCACGCGTTCGACGGCGGAGTCGTCATCACGTCGCTCATCGGTGCGCTCCTGATCGTGATCGCGGCTGTGATCGCGGCCACTACCCTGGGAGGGTCCCGACCCACCGCACCCCAGGAGCATTAAAGCAATGACGCGCGTCGTGAAGCTGGCACTCATACCCGGTGACGGGATCGGACCCGAGGTCGTCGGCGAGGCCGAGAAGGTCCTCGACGCGGCGGTCGCGGGAATGGATGTCGCGTTCGAGAAGACGCACTTCTCGCTCGGCGCCGCGCGGTTCCTCGAGACCGGCGACACGCTCACCGACGACGATCTGGCCTCGATCGCCGCGCATGATGCGATCCTGCTGGGCGCCGTCGGGGGAGTGCCCGGCGACCCGCGCCTGAAGAACGCCAACATCGAGCGCGGGTTGTTGCTCAAGCTCCGGTTCGAGCTCGACCACTACGTCAACCTGCGTCCGTCGAAGTTCTACCCGAGCGTTCCCGGACCGCTGGCGGATGCCGGTGGGATCGACTTCGTCGTCGTGCGCGAGGGTACCGAGGGGCCCTACGTCGGCAACGGTGGGTCGCTGCGCACCGGAACGCCGCACGAGGTCGCGACCGAGGTGTCCGTCAACACCGCGTTCGGCATCGAGCGGGTGGTTCGGTACGCGTTCGATCTGGCCGAGAAGCGGTCGAAGAAGGTCACCTGGGTGCACAAGACGAATGTGCTCGTCTACGCCGGGTCGATCTGGCAGCGGGTCGTCGCGGCGGTTGCGGCGGAGCATCCGGATGTCGCCGTAGACTACCTGCACGTCGACGCGGCAACGATCTTCCTGGTCACGAACCCGTCCCGCTTCGATGTGATCGTCACCGACAACCTCTTCGGCGACATTTTGACCGACCTGGCCGGTGCGATCACCGGCGGCATCGGTCTCGCCGCATCCGGGAACATCAACCCCGAGGGTGCGCTCCCGTCGATGTTCGAGCCCGTCCACGGATCGGCGCCCGACATCGCGGGGCAGCAGAAGGCCGATCCGACGGCGGCGATCCTGTCGGTGGCCCTGCTGCTCGAACACCTCGGCCTGGCCGAGGCGGCCGATCGCGTGACCCGCGCGGTCGAGGCCGACATCGCGGACCGCGACGGCGGACCCCGCACCACAAGCGCCATCGGCGACGCGATCGCGGCTCGCCTGTAGCCTGAGAGCTTCGGGATACCCGGCCAGCTCTCGCGATTTTCTCTCGGTGATCACGCGCCGACCCATCTTCGATCGGCAGGACTGACATGACCCTTATCGACAACCCCGGCACGGGCGCCGACCGCGACGCCGGACTCGCGCCCCTGCAGTTCTTGGTTCAGCGGAACCTCCAGGCCAAGAACGACGCCCAGCGCGCGCAGATTCTCGAGAACCCCGGCTTCGGTACGCACTTCACCGACCACATGGTCGACGTGTGCTGGTCGGTCGGCGGAGGCTGGCACCGCCCGCGCGTCCAGCCCTACGGCCCGATCAGCCTCGACCCGGCAGCCGCCGTGTTGCACTACGGGCAAGAGATCTTCGAGGGCATCAAGGCATACCGGCACGCGGATGGCTCGATCCACACGTTCCGACCCGACCAGAACGGTCGGCGGCTGCAGCGGTCGGCGCGCCGCCTCGCTCTGCCCGAGCTGCCTGTCTCGTACTTCATCCAGTCGCTGCAGGAGCTGATCAAGGTCGACGGTGCGTGGGTTCCGGATGCCGCAGACCAGAGCCTGTATCTCCGGCCCTTCATGTTCGCGAAAGAGGCGTTCCTCGGCGTTCGCCCCGCCAACAAGGTCAACTACTACGTCATCGCCTCGCCGGCGGGCGCGTACTTCTCGGGCGGCGTGAAGCCGGTCACGATCTGGCTGTCGGAGGACTACGCGCGCGCGGGCAAGGGCGGTACGGGCGCGGCCAAGACCGGTGGCAACTACGCCGCGAGCCTGCTGCCGCAGGCCGAGGCGTACGAGAACGGCTGCGACCAGGTCGTGTTCCTCGACCAAGACGGCAACGTCGAAGAGCTCGGCGGCATGAACGTCGTCTTCGTCTACAAGGACGGCACGGTCGTGACGCCCATGTCGGACTCGATCCTCGAGGGCATCACGCGCGACTCGATCCTGCAGCTCGCCGAAGACCGGGGCCACAAGGTTCAGGGGCGGGCGGTCTCACTCGCCGAATGGCGTGAGGGCGTGGCATCCGGCGACATCGTCGAGGTCTTCGCGTGCGGCACGGCCGCGGTGGTCACCCCGATCGGAGGGCTCAAGGGTCGCACCTTCTTCGACGAGCAGCCGACCGGATCGCTCGCGCTGTCACTGCGCGAAGAGCTGACCGACATCCAGTACGGCCGCCGCGAGGACAAGCACGGCTGGATGCTGCGCCTCGACGCCTGAGCCTGCGGTCGGGTTCGTTCGAATTCAGGAGAACGTGCGGAGACAGGACGATTCGTCGTGGATTTTCCTGTTCTCGCGCGTTTTCCTGTCTGGGCGCGTTCAGGGGACCGTCACTGAGCGTGCCGATCGTTGAGCTTGTCGAAACGACCTGTGCGTGGCGGTCGTTGAGCTTGTCGAAACGACCTGCGTGTGCCGGTCGTTCAGCTTGTCGGAACGACTTGCGTGTGGCTGCTCCCTTCGACAGGCTCAGGGAGCGCGGGGATGCGTCGGGCGTGGCTAGGCTGATCGGGTGAAGATCGTACGGTTCAGCCACGAAGAGTCCATCCGCTACGGCATCGTAGACGGGACCGATCTGGTCGTGCTCGAGGGCGACCCCATGTTCGCCGGCTTCGGCACGACGGGGGAGCGCGTACCGCTCGGCGAGGTGTCGTTGCTGGCGCCCGTGATCCCGCGCTCGAAGGTCGTGTGTGTCGGCAAGAACTACCACGACCACGCGGCCGAGATGGGCGGCGAGGCTCCGGCCGAACCCCTGCTTTTCCTGAAGCCCAACACCGCCGTGGTCGGACCGGGCGACGCCATCGTGCGCCCGCCGCAGTCGACCCGAACGGACTTCGAGGGTGAACTCGCCGTCGTGATCGGGCGTATCGCGAAGAATGTGCCCGCGGCATCCGCTCTCGACTACGTCTTCGGGTACACGCTCGGCAACGACGTGACCGCCCGCGACCTCCAGAAGAGCGACGGGCAGTGGACACGCGCCAAGGGTTTCGACACGTTCTGCCCGCTCGGCCCCGCGATCGAGACGGACTTCGACGCGGCCGCCGCCACGCTGCAGACGCGCGTGAACGGCGAGATCAAGCAGTCGGCGCCCCTGACCGACATGATCCACTCGGTGCCGGACATCATCGCCTACGCCTCTGCCGTGTTCACTCTGCTTCCGGGTGACGTCATCCTCACGGGCACGCCCGCCGGCATCGGCCCGGTCGTCGCGGGTGATGTCGTCGAGGTCGAGATCTCGGGGCTCGGCGTGCTGCGCAACCCCGTGCGCGACGCGTAGGTCGACATGACAGCCGCGGCCGCGCTTCCCACCGATATCGGGGCGGTTCAGCGCCGCACCGTGCTGGTGCTGGCGTCGGGACAGGTGCTCGGCGGCCTCGCCCTCGGCGCGACGATCTCGCTCGGGGCGCTACTCGCTGCGGACATCTCGGGCGATGACTCGCTCTCGGGTCTCGCGACCGCGTCGCTGACGCTCGGGTCCGCCGCCCTCGCCGTGCCCATGGCGGCTCTCGCGCGGCGTCGCGGCCGTCGCATCTCGCTGTCGGCGGGCATGCTCATCGCGCTGGCAGGCGTTGCGGTCGTCATCACCGCGGCGGGACTTCGGATGTTTCCGCTGCTGCTGGTCGGATTCGTGCTGGTGGGTTCGGGAACCGCGGCGAACCTCCAGTCGCGGTTCGCGGCCGCCGACCTCGCCACGGACGCCACGCGTGGCCGCGACCTGTCGCTCGTGGTGTGGGCGACGACGATCGGTGCGGTGCTCGGGCCGAACCTCGTCGGGCCCGGAGAGTCGATCGGGGCAGCGCTCGGCATGCCCCCGCTGACCGGGCCCTACGTCTTCACGATCGGGGCACAGCTGCTCGCGATCGCGCTGTATCTGCTGGCCCTCCGGCCGGACCCGCTCCTCCTCGCCGCACGGCTCCGGGATGCCCTGACCGGCGATGCGCGCACCCGGGCCGTGATGCATCCGGATCGTCCTGTGCTGGCGCGCTTCGCGATCTTCGCGGTTGCGGCGAGTCACGGCGTGATGGTCGCGGTCATGGCGATGACTCCCGTGCACCTGCTGCACCACGGCGCGACGCTGACGGTGATCGGTCTGACGATCAGCCTGCACATTGCGGGGATGTATGCGTTGAGCCCGGTATTCGGCATCCTCGCCGACAGGCTCGGACGCCTGCCGACGATCGCGATCGGGCAGGCGCTGCTCTTGGCATCGCTGCTCACGGCGTGGCTCTGGTCCGAGGTTTCCGTCGCGGTAACAGTGTCGCTGATCCTGCTCGGCCTCGGCTGGAGTGCCTCGACCGTCTCCGGCTCGGCGCTGCTGACCGAGGCGACCGCCGAGCCCCTGCGCACGCGCCGGCAGGGCCGGAGCGACCTGGCGATGAACCTCGTCGGGGCTGCGGGCGCCGTCGGTGCGGGTGTCGTGCTCGGCTGGATCGGCTACAGCGGGCTCGCACTCGTCGCCATCGTCGCGGTCGCGGCCGTCGTGGTCGGGCTTGTTCTGGTGTGGCGGGAGCCGCGGCGCCACCCGGCCTGAGGCATCCGCGCGTTCGTAATTCAGTCTTTTGGGTCGTCTGGCTCGAGATTTTCCGCGGAAATTTGGGCGACGGGCCTTGAGCGCAGCGCGCAGAGACTGAATACCGAACGCGCGAGCGCGGCAAATCGGGGGAGCCTCGCCGAGAGGGCCAGGCCCGCGCCGCGAGTAGGCTGGGGTCGCCATGTCTGAAGCCCCCGCATCTGCCCCGTACCCCACCACCACCGCGACCGGAGCGGACGTGCGCGTGCGCTTCTGCCCGTCGCCGACGGGCCTGCCGCACGTCGGTCTCGTGCGCACCGCCCTGTTCAACTGGGGGTACGCGCGCCACCACGGCGGGAAGATGATCTTCCGCATCGAAGACACGGATGCCGCGCGCGACAGCGAAGAGAGCTACGCACAGCTGCTCGACGCGCTGCGGTGGCTGAAGATCGACTGGGACGAGGGTGTTGAGGTCGGGGGACCGCACGCTCCGTACCGCCAGTCGCAACGGCACGACCTCTACCGCGAGGTGCTCGACAAGCTCATCGCGGCCGGTGCCGTGTACGAGAGCTTCTCGAACGCCGAAGAGATCGACGCGCGCAACGAGGCCAACGGCCGCGCCAAACAGCTGGGCTACGACAACTACGACCGGAACCTCACGGACGAGCAGAAGGCTGCGTTCCGTGCCGAGGGCCGCGAGCCCGCCTGGCGTCTGCGCGTGCCCGACGAGGACGTCACATACGAAGACCTGATCCGCGGCGAGGTGACCTTCCCGGCAGGGTCGTTCCCGGACTTTGTGGTCGTCCGTGCCGGAGGCATCCCGCTCTACACGTTCGTCAACCCCGTGGACGACGCGCTCATGGGCATCACGCACGTGCTGCGCGGCGAAGACCTGATGCCCTCGACGGCACGGCAGCTCTCGCTCTACCGCGCCCTGATCGACGCCGGCGTGACGACGTTCATCCCGCGCTTCGGACACATGCCGCTCGTGCTCGGCGACGGCAACAAAAAGCTCTCGAAGCGCGACCCCCGCGCCGACCTGTTCCTGCAGCGCGAGAAGGGCTTCATCCCCGAGGGGCTGCTGAACTACCTGGCGCTCCTCGGCTGGTCGATCGCCCATGACCGCGACATCTTCTCGCTCGATGAGTTCGTCGCCGCGTTCGACATCGTCAACGTCAACCCGAACCCGGCTCGGTTCGATCAGAAAAAGGCCGAATCGATCAACGGTGACCACATCCGGATGCTCGAGCCCGCCGACTTCGCCGAGCGAATCCTGCCGTACCTGGCGTCGGCGGGTCTGATCTCGACGCCGCCGACGGCACGTGAGGCGGAGCTGATCGAGGCATCCGCTCCTCTCGTGCAGGAGCGCATTCCACTGCTCGGTGACGTGCCGGGGATGCTCGGGTTCCTGTTCGTCGACGAGGTGACCTACGACGACGATGCTCTCGCGGGTTTGCCCGACAACGCGAACGAGGTGCTGGTCGCCTCGGTCGGGGCTCTGGAGCTTGTGCCCGAGTCGGAGTTTCGGGCCGCGGCCATCCAGGAGGCGATGAATTCGGCGCTCGTCGAGGGACTCGGGCTCAAGCCTCGTGTCGCTTTCGGGCCGCCGCGCGTGGCCCTGACGGGGCGTCGCGTGTCGCCGCCGCTGTTCGAATCGATGGAGATGCTCGGCAAGGCGGAGTCGATCCGTCGCCTCGGTGCCCTGGTCGCGCACCGCGCATAGCGGGCGCGGTTTGGAAGGGCCCTCGCGGTCGTCTAGACTGGATCGTCGGCACGGTTTCGATCGTGACCGGTGGGGTATGGTGTAATTGGCAACACGGCGGTTTCTGGTTCCGTTGTTCTTGGTTCGAGTCCAGGTACCCCAGCAAGCAAGGCCCTCGAGTTTCGAGGGTCTTTTTTGTTTTCGGCCGATCTCGCGTTTCAGCGGTCGGCGCCGAGAACCGCGTCGAGCAGGCGCTCGGCGTCGCCGGGCTCGATGGGGGCGCGGCTTAGCGCCCGCAGCAGCACGGCGCCGATCAGGGCCTCGGCGAGTTGCTCGACCGGGGCCCCCTCGGGCAGGTTCGGCACCGTGCCGATAGCGCGGGAGAGGCGTCCCGAGACGGACTCGGAGCCCGAGAGACTGTCGCGCAACCGGCGACCGATCTCGGCGTGCTCTGCCGCCGCGGCAATCAGGGAGCGCAGGATGCTTTCGCCCTGAGCCGTGTCCAGGAGCGCGAAGATCCCGCCGAGCCAGCCGGTCAGGTCGCGGCGGATGTCGCCCGTGTCGGGCAGCTGTAGCCGCCCGTCGAGCAGTTTGCCCTCGAGGAGGCACTCCGCGACCACAGCGCCCTTCGAGGGCCACCAGCGATAGATCGTCTGCTTGCCGACGCCCGCCGTCGCGGCAATACCCTCCATCGTGAGGTGGTCGTAGCCGCGTTCGGCGAGGAGCCCCGCTGCCGCGTCGAGAATCGCCTGCCGTGCGGCTTCGCTGCGCACGGGTCCGCTTCGGGGGAGCATCATGGCGGGACTCCTCAGGTTAGACGAGACGGTGCGTGTTATCTTATCCGTGCTGATCGATGGAGCCGGCCTCCTCGTTGGGGCGCGCCCTCAACCGAAGGAGAGTCGTGGCCGAGCTGCTGCATCGTCTGGGATCGTTTGCCGCACGCCGGGCCTGGACAGTAATCGTCAGCTGGTTCGTGATCCTCGGGATCGCGGTCGGCGGCTTCGTCGTCGGGTTTGCGGGCCTGAGCTCCAGCTTCGACATTCCCGGGACCGCGTCGGGCGATGTCATCGCCGACCTCGAGGAGCAGCTGCCCGCCTTCAGCGGCGCGTCGGGCATCGTGGTTTACCACACCGACGATGGCGCGCCATTCACCGATGAACAGCGCGCAGAGATCACCGAGCTCGCGGAGTCGGCGCGCGATCTGCCCGACGTGTCGGATGTGACCGACCCGTTCGCGGCCGACCAGCAGCTCATGGACCAGCGGCAGCAGGTCGAGGACGGCCGCACGCAGATCTCGGACGCGCGCGCCGAGGCCGAGGCGGGCCAGGCGCAGCTCGACGATGCCCAGGTGCAGCTGGATGCCGGTCAGGCACAGCTCGACGGGGCGCGTGCCCAACTCGAGGCGCGGGGACTGCCGACGGCGTCACTCGACGCTCAGCAGGCCGAGTTGGACGCCCAGCAAGCCATCGTCGACGACCAACTTCAGCAGTTGACCGATGGTCTCGCAACGATCGACGAGAACGAGGCCGAGCTCGAACGCGGGGCCGAGCTGCTGTCGTACGCCGACGGTATCGGCCTCGTCTCGGACGACGATGCCACGGCGCTGGTCAACGTGCAGTTCTCCGAACCTCGCCTCGAACTGGCGGAGAGCTCGAAAGAGGCCGTCATCGAGCATTTCGAGTCCGAGCCGGTCGACGGCACCGAGGTGGCGTTCTCGACGGATATCTCGCAGGGCGTCCCCGAGATTCTCGGGGTCGGCGAAGCGATCGGTGTCGCTATCGCGGCGATCGTCCTGGTCGTCGTGCTCGGGTCGATACTCGCCGCCGCGTTCCCCATCGTCACGGCCCTCGTGGGTGTCGCGATCGGTGCCATGGCGACGCTGGCGTTCTCGGGCGTCGTGCAGATGGCGTCCGTCACCCCGATCCTCGGCGTGATGCTCGGGCTCGCGGTCGGCATCGACTATTCGCTGTTCATCATCTACCGGCACAGACGGCAGTTGCTCGAGGGGGCGGATGTCCATGAGTCGATCGGCCTCGCCAACGGCACCGCGGGCAACGCGGTCGTCTTCGCCGGCGCGACGGTGATCGTCGCCCTGCTCGCGCTCAACATCACGGGCGTGCCATTCCTCGGCGTCATGGGAACGGCGGGTGCGGTGAGCGTCGCCGTCGCGGTGCTGATCGCGGTGTCGCTGACCCCGGCGCTGCTGGGACTCGCGAAGTACCGCATTCTGAGCAAGCGTGCGGTGGCCCGTGCGCGCGCGGCGAATCCGGATGTCGTGGCCGAGCGATCCCGGTCGGTCCGGCCCATGTCGACCCTGCGTGCCGTGCTGACCGTCGTCGTCGCGACCGTGGCGCTGCTCGTCGTGGCCATTCCCGCGCTGTCGATGCGCCTGGGGCTGCCCGACGGAGGTTCCGAGGCCGAGGACTCGACCGCCTTCCGTGCCTTCACGCTCATCGACGAGTCGTTCGGGGCCGGCACCAACGGTCCCTTGCTCGTCACCGCCGCGCTGCCCGAGGGTCTCGACGAAGACGGTGCGCTCGACGCGCAGCTCAGCGTCGCCCGCGAGCTCGCGTCGCACGAGGACGTGGTCGCGGTCGCTCCCGTCGCGCTCTCGGATGACAACAGCCTCACGGCATTCCAGGTGATTCCCGCCGAGGGCCCGAACAGCACGTCGACCGAGGATCTCGTCCGGGATCTTCGTGACCTGCCGCCTGTCGACGGTGACATCACCCTCGGCGTCGCAGGCCAGGCGGCCATCAACATCGACATCTCGGAGGGTCTCGCGGATGTGCTTCCGCTCTACCTTCTCGTGGTGGTCGGCCTGTCGTTCCTGATCATGATGATGGTGTTCCGATCGATCCTCGTTCCTCTCATCGCGACAGCCGGATTCGTGCTGTCGCTGTTCGCGACCTACGGTGCCGTGACAGCGGTCTTCCAGTGGGGCTGGTTCGGTGAGCTGCTGGGGGTGCACAATCCGGGACCCATCCTGAGCTTCCTGCCGGTGATTCTGGTGGGCATCCTCTTCGGCCTCGCGATGGACTACCAGCTCTTCCTGGCATCAGGCATGCGCGAGGCCTGGGCGCACGGGGCGCCGGCGCGTCTCGCGGTGGCGCAGGGATTCCGTGCTGGGCGGACGGTCGTGACGGCGGCAGCGCTCATCATGGTCGCCGTGTTCTCGGGCTTCATCACGTCCGAGTCGGTCATCATCAAGTCGATGGGCCTCGGGCTCGCGCTCGGCGTGCTGTTCGACGCGTTCGTTGTGCGGATGCTGCTGATGCCCGCGCTCATGCACCTGCTCGGTCAGTCGGCCTGGTGGCTGCCGCGCTGGCTCGATCGCATCGTGCCGAACGTCGATGTGGAGGGCTCGGCGCTCGAGCGTCGGCATCCGGTCCATCACGCGACCTCGGTCTGATCGCTCCCTTCAGGTCACCCTCGTCAGCACGCCCTCGCGGTCCAGCCGCAACTCGGTCGTGAGATCGAGCCCGTCCAGGAATGCGCGGTCGTGGCTGACGACGATCAGGGCTCCGCGATACGAGGCGAGAGCCTCGATGAGCTGACCGACGCTCGGGATGTCGAGGTTGTTGGTCGGCTCGTCGAGCACCAGGAGCTGAGCCGGGGGACTGGCGAGCAGCAGCGTCGCCAGTACGGCGCGGAACCGTTCGCCACCCGATAGCGACGCCACAGGGCGGTCGACGCTCGACCCGCGCAGCAGGAGCCGGGCAAGCTGATTCCGGAGTTGGCCCGGGGCGACCCCCGGTGCGGCTTTCGCGACGTTGTCGAGCACGGAGGCCCCGTCATCCAGCCCATCAAGGCGCTGCGAGAGGTACCCGATGTGATCCACCATCGCCTCGGCGCGCGCACGGCCCGGTGTCGCCGCCGGCGCATCGCCCATGAGCTGACGGAGAAGCGTCGTCTTGCCCACGCCGTTCGGTCCGGTCACGGCGACGCGTTCGGGACCCTGAACGGATGTCTCGCGGCCCTCGGCGTCGATGAACCGCGCGATGCGACGGCCCGCGGGAACGCCGGGATCGGTGAGCTGGATCGAGATGTGATCATCGTCGCGCACGCGGGACTCGGCGGCGTCGACAGCCTCACGCGCGTTCGCGACCTTGTCGTCGAGGATGCCGCGGCGATTGCCCTGTGCCTTCTCCGCGGAGTTCCGGCGATCGTTCACGACAGCTTTCACGTACTTGCGGTTGGCGACGTCTTTGCGTCCCTGACGCTCGCTGTGCGCGATCTTCTCCTCGGCCTGGATGCGCTGGCGTTTCTCGGCCTTGAGCGTCTGCTCGGCCGCCCGCAGCGCCCGCGCCGCTGCCTCTTGCTCGGTCGCGACCTGCTCGCGATACGCGCTGTAGGGCCCGCCGTAGACCGACAGCGAACCGGCGCGGAGCTCGGCGGTGCTGTCCATGAGTTCGAGCAGCGCGATGTCGTGGCTGACGACGATGAGGGTGCCGCGCCATCCGCTCACCAGCTCGTACGCCCGCTCGCGCGCATCACCATCGAGGTTGTTGGTGGGCTCGTCAAGCAGTGCGATGTCGGCGCGGCGCAGAGACACACCCACGAGCGCGGTCAGCATCGTCTCGCCGCCTGACAGCGTGGCTGCGGCTCGGTCCAGATCGGTGACTTCGATACCGGCGGCGGCGAGTGCGGCGATCGACCGGGCCTCGACATCCCACTCGTCACCGATCAGATCGAAGAGGAGTTGATCGATCGTGCCGCCCTCGATCGCACGGATGGCATCGAGGATGTCTCGGACACCCAGCAGGTCGGCGACCGTGTTGTGCGGCCTGAGCGTCAGGTTTTGCGCGAGGTAGTCGACGACACCGGTCGTCGTCACGCTGCCGCTGGTCGGGGTGAGGTCACCGGCGACGATGCGCAGGAGCGTCGACTTGCCGACGCCGTTCAGCCCGACGAGGCCGGTGCGGCCGCGGTCGAAGGCGCCCGAGATGCGGTCGATGGCGGGGGAGCCATCCGGCCAGGCGAAGGTGAGGTCGTGAAGCGCGACGGAAGGACGAAAAGCGGGCATGCGGATCTCCGGGTTGTGTCAGGGGGCGCTGACACGAGATACGCATGCGGGTGCGCGGGTCGGTCAGCGAGGTACGCCGGAACCGAAACCCGCCATGACCCATCCTTCGATTCGCTCCTTCTCACACGCGGCCGGAGTGCCGCAGGAGCGCGGCAGTAAGTATGCCACACGCGCCGGGCTCGGTCAAGTCCTGGGACGTGGTGTATCGGT